>JANMRE010000820.1:0-1335 GCA_031370885.1 Gemmatimonadaceae bacterium | reverse complement strand
TGAGCGCGTCGACCTTCAGCGTGGCGAGCGCCTGCAGATTCGCTTCGCTGTGGTAGCCCGCATCCGCCGTGATCACCGTGTCCTTGGTGAGCAGGTCGTGCACCGCCGTCACGACCGAGAGGAGCAGTTCCTGCTCCGAGCCGGTGCCGTGCGCTTGCGCGTCGACAATGATCTGATGCTGCTGATCGACGGCCGCGACACCCGTATAGCCTTGGATCACTCCCTTGCTCGTCGCCATCTTCGCACTCTCATTGTCGGTGCGATTGCTCAGGCGTATGGCGCCTTTGGCGCCCGTGCAGTCGTCCGGATGGGTGGCGAGCCACTCGCGCATCTGGACGGCGTCCCGCTGGAGTCGTTGAAGGCGTTGCGCAGTCTTCGCCTCGACGTCGGGTTCGACGGGCAGGGCGTCCGTCTCGCGATGCCGTTCGAGCATCGTCGTCGCGGCCGCCTCGAGCTTCGCGGCCTGGTGCGCGAAGTCCGCGCGCGTTCCGCTCCGATGCTTCGAAGCGTTACTCGGGAGTTTGACGCCATCGATGGCGAACATCTCGCGGCCAATCAAGCCTTGCGCATCGCAGACGGCCAGCACCGCCGCGAACACCTGGGCGATGTCGGCCGGCCGGGTACTGACGAAGTCCGCGATGGTGGTGAAATGGGGCGCGCTGTCTCCGCACAACGCGATGAACGTCACGTGCTCCTGGCAGGCCCGCTCAATCCGGCGGCTACTGACCACGCCACGCGAGTACGCGAACAGCACCACCTTCAACAACATCGCCGGGGGAAACGCCGGCGCGCCGGTCGCGTCATTCCGATACCGGGTGTCGAAATGCGAGAGGTCGAGTTCGCGATCCAGCAGGTGATTCAGCGCGTGCTCAAACGTCCCGGGCAACAGCTGGCGCGCCAAGTCGACCTGCAAAAATCGGGGATGGGTATCGATGTATTTGTAGCGGGCCATGGCGGGCTCTCGACAGCGAGTCGAAACGGCATCACCTTCGATGCAGCTGACACCCACCACGCCGCACTGAGTTCCGTTTCCACATTGGCCGTGTTCGGGACTTTTCCTACAACCTCGTTGATATGACTGGGCTGCTGTCAAGAGGAACGTTCAGTGCGACATGTGTGGGTGTTGGTGTGTGGTGCAATGCGGAGAGAGGCCACGGGTGCCGATGGTGTCTTCGACGATGAATCCTGCTGATATACGCCGGTCATCGTGGTGCATCGCCGGTGCGTCAAGAATTGGATTGGTATGGATTGCGCTCATTCTTGGTTCGGGGTTTGGTTCGTCATGCTGACCGATGTACCCCTTAACGAGGGCGTGGCAGCTCCTGTCGTTCCGAG
>JANMRE010000805.1:0-4992 GCA_031370885.1 Gemmatimonadaceae bacterium | reverse complement strand
TAAACCGCAGGGGGCGCAGGGAGCGCGGGGAACTACAACTGAATCGTTGTAGTTCCCCGCGCTCCCTGCGCCCCCTGCGGTTTAAAATGCTGTTCGTTCAGAACGTCGCGCGCGCGTTATTCAGGATCTTCGTGCGCTCGAGATACCAACCTGTTGTTCCTTCACGGTACATGAGATACACGACGCCGTCGCGGCCGAAACCAGCAATGGAGCGACCCAACGGCAGGCGCACGCGCTGGAAGAGCATTCCGCGATTGTTCACGACGTCGTAGATCAACTCACCTGCTTTCGCCTGCGCGGATGTGGTGGGCAAGATCCACAGATTGCCATCAAGGTCGGCCTTGGCCGCGAAGGGACGAATGGCCGGATAGTAGTCGGGGATCTCGTTGAGCGGGACGTACTCGATTTGCGTGGCACCAGCGTTCCAGGCGCCTCCTGTGCCGCTGGTGTACACGTGATCGGCGCCGCCGCCGTGATCGCCGCCGCCGTCGCGCTTGATCGCGATTGTGAAAGTGCCACCACCACCCATTGCCCCGCCACCGCCCGCTCCCATCGCCGCGACCATCCGTTCCACTCCGGCGGCGTCCGCGCCGGCCGCTCCCGGCTTGCCAGCGTTCGCTTTCGCGTCGGCCGCGGCCTTGTCTGCCGCGGTGCGCGCCGAATCGATCAGCTTTTGCTTGTCGTCGTCGGTGAGGCGTTTCCAATCGAACGGTAGCTTGGCCGAAGAGACTTGGGATCCGTCGGTGTACAGCCAGTCAATGTGGTAGTCATGTCCACGAATGAACGCGACCGTGCCATCGGACAGCACGGCCCAGTCATCCACTGTCATCAGTGGGTTGACGATCATCTTCATTGACGTCTTCCCGTCCGCACCATGCAACATGCTCATGCGCGTGCCGTTCTGCACCTTCACACGCCCGATGGTATCCACGGTGCGCGTTTCGAAATTCGCACGCAGAATGGGCGCCGAGTCGGGTGGTTGCGGTAGCGCCGCTGCCGCCCCGGGAGCTGTTGGCGCAACGTTCTGCCGCACCGTCTGTGCACCGCGATACACCAGGTTGCCCTGTTTGTCGACACCGCTGGTCCCGCCGGCCAGGAAACGCAGGTCGCCCGGCTTTGGTGCCGACATCACATGGGCAACCTTGCCGAACGGATCGATCACCAGCAACGACAGCGAGACGCCGTCGACAAACAACGTCGAATCGGCGAGATACGGAATGAGCGGCGCGGCGCGCGGTCCGTAGCTGTTCCCTCCCTCGGACACCGAGTCGATCACGACACTCGGGTTTGAGAGTTTGTCGTCCAGCATCACCAATCGACGACGCACGCCGTCGTTCACGAGCACCTTACCGCCGGCCAGTTGACGCACGTTGAAGATGTTGCCGAAATGTTCGGACGACTTGGCGTCGAACGCAGACAGGTCACGAACCGGCACCGCCTGTTGGGCCTGCACTGACGACGCGACGGTCAACAGCGAACCAATGCACATCGCGAATCTTGCCCTGATACGCATGCTCAAACCCGGAAATGGAGTGTGGCGTGAAGTGCGAACAGGGGCGTTCGCTGGCTGCCGACGGGCAGCAGGTGGGGTCAACCTTACTGAGACACCGCCAGAGCCCTTGGCGGTTTCCTTGTGTAACGTTGGTACGGACGAGTTCGTTCGGAGAGGGGCACCGGTCGGCCTATCATCGAATGATAAAGGGACTGGTCTCGATTCCGGCGCTGGACGAGCGCATGAACTTGAGCACGCGCGAATCGAGAAAATTCAGGATCTGCAGTGGCAGGCGGCGCTTTTGGGCTTTCGTGAGCAGATGATTCACCGAAGGAACCAACGTCATCAGGTAGTCGACTGTCTTTTCGCGCGCCACCACGTACTGCTCGTAGGCCGCGGACTTGTCGTATCCATCCGGTATCGACTCGAGGTACTTCGCCACCGGAGTCCAGAGCGCGTCGGCCTTCTGCGTGAATGTGCGGCTCAAGGCTGCCAGGCTGTCGGCCTGCTTTCGCGTGAGCTTGAGCGAATCCGGTTGCTGCAAGATAAGCATCATCGGATTGGGGATCGTGCTGCTGCCCAGTGACTTGAGCAGCGGCGCCGTGGACTTGGTGCCGGGACGACCACGTCCCAGATCCAACCGCTGCGTGAGCACCTGACGCTCGCGCGGCACGCCGATATCCATTTGCACGCGCAGGCTGATCAACGGCAGGACGCGCTGCGTGGATTGCGTGGGACGCGTGCTGCCGAAACGTTGATTGACTTCATACTTGAAGCGTTTCGTGGCCGGATCGAAGCCCCGCACAAACAGCAGACTCTGGTCGGGCATGATATTCTGCCCCCAGCCGCGAATATCCTGTCCGTGCAACAACAGGTCGGCCAGTCCGAGCGGATTGTTGATACTGAAGTTGATGCTCGCCCGCTTCGGCAATCCGATTTTCTGTGGGTTGAAGCGGAAACTCAAACTGGCCTGCGGATTCCACGGACCGCGGCAACTGCCGCGCGACGCCAACTGCCCCAGTTGTCTCGTCAAACAACGGCGCCCCGACTCCGCGCCGCTGCCAAGCAATGTGCGCATGGCCGTGGCCAGCGTCGGATCGGACGCGGCCGCCGGATCGTACACGAAGGCTCGGTCGTTGAAGCCGCTGCCATCGCCATTCACATCACCCTGAATAGACGGTGTGAATGGGATGCCGGAAACGAATGCCAGATTCCACGAGAGATACACGACGTCGAAAATGGGAAAGTCGCTGAACCCCACACCAATCTGGTGACGACCCTGCTGCAGACTCTGTCCCCATTGCTTTTCGAACGGACTCCCGACGGTGCTGCTGAATCCGCGATACTGATCGCGCAGCGCCAGCAGTTGATACGACGCATTCCAGCGCAGTCTCGGATTGGACGTGATCGGACGCACCGTGAACAACAGTTGCTGCGCATCCGAACGCAGGTCGGAGCGCGATTCGGACACCCGCAGGAAATCGGTGGTGATGCGCGTGTCCTGCAACGCCACGGCTCCCGTGCGGGCGTCGATGGCTGACGGATTGGCATACACCGGACGCCCGCCTTCATTGTCCAGCGCAAACCGTTGCGTTCCTTTGAAGTTGCGATCGATTGCGTCCTGCTGATTCAGATTCAGTGAGTACACGCCCGACACACCAAACGCAAAGCGATTGTCGAGCACCGGGCCACTCCAACTCAGATTGGACCGCCATACGCGGGTCTGCCGGTACTCGGGATCGAACAGCGTCACGTTTGGCGTACTGTTGGAAAACACCGTACCGGCGCTTCCATCGGCGCAGGTGGTGGGAATGGTTGATGGATTCGTGCCGTAACCGGCCCAGGCCGGGACCGGTGCGGCCGGACCGACACAGGAGATCTGCTGCGTGGAACTGGCCAAACCCGTGTTGCTTACCGCAGTGGAAATCAGATCGGAGCCACGCAAATTCTGAAACACGCCCACGCCGCCTTGAATGAGCGCGCGCGGCGGACGCGCCGCGCCGGGAATGAAGGCGATCTGCGGTGCCGTGCCATAGATCCATGTGAACCCAAGGCGAGGACTGACGTACGCGCGATTGGGCACCGCATCGTTCCGAACACCGAGCCGCTGTTCGACCAGCGCGTTCTGCCCGGGGGTGGTGAGGAATCGATTGGCATCCAACCGCAGGCCGTACTGAATCTGCAGATCTTGCTTCGGACGCCAGAAGTCGCCCAGTGAAAACGCCGCCGTGGCCTGATTGCCGGTACGCTCCGGGGCAAACAGTGTGCGATTGAATGACGTTGCTTGCCCTGCCTGCAACTCGGCCAACGAATTAAACGTGAAGGAACCGAACAGATTGGCGCTCTGATCGGACGTGAAGCCCTCCTGACGGACATTGGACGTCAACTTGACGGCATGCTTGTTGTTGCCGGCATACCAGCGCATTTCGTTGGAGACTTCCAGCGTTTGCGCCCGCTGACCAAGCGCGAGCGCCGGATTGCCGCCAAACGAGAGGGAACGCACGGCGGATGTTCCGTCGTCAAAAACCGAGTTGATGCGCACGCTGCCGTTGGGTAGCCGCAGATATGGTTCATTGTCGGTACCACTGATGCTGATTCCGGCGACGGTATTTGAGAGAATGCCAAACCAGAAGTAATTCGTGTGCCGTAACGAAGCGATGCCGCTGTACTGCTTCGATTCACCGTTGTGGGCGGGTGTTGTGAGAATGGAGGAGCCACCAAATCCCGTGACCTGCTGGCTTTGGCGATAGTTGCCCAGCAACCCCAGCGTGAGCGCATTGCCGGTTCCGGACGAACCTGGTGTGAGATCGAAGTTGGCCTGTACACTGGCCGCATCGGTGGCCTGCAACGACGGTGCATTGGGAAGGCTGGCCGGAATGCTGGATTGTCGCAGGATGGTGAGCAGACGCGTTACCGAATCGCTGGCCACACCAGCGGACGACAGTCCCAACGGACTGGTGTTGAGTAACGACGGAAGATCTTTGTAGTTCCGCGTCAGACCAAACGAGGTGTTGTAGAAATTCCGGTCCATGGTGATCGGGCCACGACCGCCCGATCCGAGTTGGAAATTGCTGTACTTCTGGTTCTGCTGTTCGGCGACATCGTCGGCAAACTCCAGCGATGGTGTGATCGCGTTGGTGCTGGCCTGGCGGAACGAATAGTTCGTTCCAGGCTGCGAGACCAGCGCAATGCGCGCGCCACTGAAGTTGCCAATGCCCGGATCGTAACTGTAGGTCAGCACCGACGCGCGCACCTGCGCGTCAGGCGGCAGCGTGTTGATGCCAGAGCCCAAGCCGTTGAATGTGGTGCTGTTTTGATCGGCCGACAGACCCAGCGCGGAGAATACATCGGCGGCGCCATCGAGTCCGGGGATGAGCTGTATGCCGGGCATCGCTGCCGCCATTGCCGCGAGATTGCCCATCTGGTCGGGTGACAATCCGGTATTCGAGAGCGTGCGGTCGCCTCCGCCAACGTTACCACCCGGATCGGCGCGATTGACC
>JANMRE010000789.1:0-1722 GCA_031370885.1 Gemmatimonadaceae bacterium | reverse complement strand
AATAAACCCGTTGATGCCGCCGCCATGCGAGATCACACGGCGTCCGCCAACGGTATCGGACGTCAAGCCATAGCCGTACGTCATGGGTCGTCCGCTGCGTAGTGTTACCGGTGTTGTCATTTCGCGATACGACGCCGCGCTCACCACGCGTCCAGACGACAACTGTTGCGTCCACGACACCAGGTCGCCCACCGTCGAGCACAGCGATCCTGCCGCGAACGGCAGCAGCATACTCATGAATTCGGTGTTCAAAAGTCCCGCCGGTCGACGGTCGTATCCCTGGGCGCGATGTGGAATGAGTCGACGCGAGTCGCAGTAGATGGTTTGCGTGAGTCCGGCCTGTTTGAACAGCGTGCTCTCGAGATACTCACCGTACTTCTTGCCAGTGGCCTTTTCCAGCACCATGCCGAGCATGAAGTATCCGGTATTGTTGTAATAAAACTGCGACCCCGGTTCGAACTGCAGCGAATCGGGCGCCACAATCGCGATCAGGGAATCGGTTGCGAGGTCTTGACGGGATACTTTCCCGAATGGCGCCCCGATGTCGGTGTAGCTGGGAATACCGGAGGTGTGATTGAGCAGATACCGAATGGGAATCGTGCGACCGTGTGTTGGGAAGTTCGGGATGTACGTGTTCATATTGTCGTCCAACCCGATCGTTTTCTTTTCGACCAGTTGCATCACCGCCGCCGACGTAAACTGCTTGGTCAGCGATCCGATGCGGAACACCGTGGTGGGTGTGACCGGCACCTGATTCTCCACATCGGCGTACCCGTACCCTTTCAACAGCAGCGTGTCCCGTCCTTTCACTACGGCCACGGCAATACCAGCCACCGCGCCACTCTTCACTGGTGCCGACGCGATGGAGTCGATGCGCGCGATCAGCGCGGTGCGTGACGCGGGCTGCGCAGAAGCGGCAGACGACACGTTCAGGATAGCCACCGAGTGGATGACGAGATGCATGGCGCGATTCATGACGTGCTTCATCGATTCTTGATCTCCGTCAGTCCGGTGACTGTCCCTGTGAGTGTCGCCATTCCCTCGATGTGCAGAACGATCGTTGGCGGAGTGCGCGCCGCCAACGGATCCGCGCCATCAACGATCAGCGTGAACGCGTGTTCCTCACGCCCCGCGCGCAGTAAACCGGTGACAGTGGCCCAGTTGGGCCCGGGCTGCAGCGTTCCCAATGACGTGGACTGCAGCCGCCGTCCCTCGGCTGTGGTGAGTTGCACCCGGCCGCTGGCTGCCCGCGTTCCTGTGCCCTGCACAACATCAACTGTCACGCGGGTCGCGACCGTACTGCCATTCGCCCGCAACGTCCCTGCAACCCGCACACGTCGTGTGACATCCAGACGCAATTCACGACTGGGCATGTGCCCGCTGCGTCGCATGGCCACACCGCCGCGAGTGCCCGTGACCGCGCCGTCGCGCAGCGCTACCACACCATTCACCAGCACCAGTCGGATTCCTTCCGACGGGAGATTCGGCGTGGCGTAGGTGGCGTGATCGATCACCGTGGCGGTGTCGAACACCGTGATATCCGCCGCCATGCCGGGTGCGAGAATGCCGCGATCGACGATCCCGGTGATCGCGGCCGGCAGCGCACTCATCTTTCGCACCGCATCTTCCCAGGTGAGCGTGTGCGTTTCACGCACGTAGTGACCCAGAATGCGCGGAAAGGTCCCGAAGCCGCGCGGGTGCGCGCGTGTCTCTGTCCACGCG
>JANMRE010000787.1:0-1893 GCA_031370885.1 Gemmatimonadaceae bacterium | reverse complement strand
TCCAGCGCCATCATCTTGGGCAGGCCGCACTGATGCAGCTTGAGCTCCGGACCGACCACGATGACCGAACGGCCCGAATAGTCCACGCGCTTGCCAAGCAGATTCTGACGGAACCGGCCCTGTTTGCCCTTGAGCATGTCGGACAGCGACTTGAGCGGACGCTTGCCACGGCCACGAATGGCCTTCGACCGGCGGCCGTTGTCGAACAACGCGTCCACCGCTTCCTGCAGCATGCGCTTTTCGTTGCGCAAGATCACTTCCGGCGCGCGATGCGAAATGAGCTTGGTAAGGCGGTTGTTGCGATTGATGACGCGACGATACAGATCGTTCAAATCGGACGTCGCAAAGCGACCGCCGTCGAGTGGAACGAGCGGACGCAGATCGGGCGGGATCACGGGGATCACGTCGAGGATCATCCACTCCGGGCGGTTGCGGATTTCGCCGCCCTCGCCGCTGGTACGGAACGCATCGACAATCTTGAGACGCTTGAGCATCTGCTTCTTGCGATGCTGCGACGTTTCGCCCACCACCGACGCGCGCAGTTCGTCGGCCACCTTGTCAACGTCCAGACGCTTGAGCAACTCACGGACGGCCGGCGCGCCGATATCGCACTGGAACGCGACATCGCCCTCGGCCTTCGCGCGCTGGCGCAGATCGAGATATTCGTCTTCGTCCAGCAACTGGCGCTCACGCACATCCTGCGAGCCCGGATCGATGACGATGTAGTTGCTGTAATAGATGACCTTTTCGAGGTCGCGCAGCGTGACGTCAAGCAGATTGCCCATTGGACTGGGCAGCGTTTTGAAGAACCAAATGTGCGCAACCGGCACGGCCAGTTCGATATGGCCCATCCGTTCGCGCCGCACCTTGCTGAGCGTAACTTCCACGCCGCAGCGATCGCAGATCACCCCGCGATAGCGAATGCGCTTGTACTTGCCGCAATGGCATTCCCAGTCCTTGACCGGACCGAAGATGCGCTCGCAGAACAACCCGTCCTTTTCCGGCTTGAACGAGCGGTAGTTGATGGTTTCGGGCTTGGTGACTTCGCCCCACGACCACCAGGTGCGCAGACCAGCCATCTCCAGCCGTTCACGCTCCTTGGGGTCTTTGGGTCCGCGGATTTCCTCGGGTGAGGCAATACGCACGGACATGTAGTCAAACGCGGACGCGCGAGCTTCGCGCGAGCTGCGGAAATCGATCATGACTTATTCCTCTCCGCCGGTACCGTTGCCGCTGCCGTCGAGAATGTCGACACCGTTTCCATCGGTAGAGCCGAGCGTCACCTTGATGCCCAGCGCCTGCAGTTCCTTCACCAGCACGTTGAACGACTCCGGAATACCAGGTTCCGGCAGATTCTGACCCTTCACGATGGCCTCGTAGACACGGCTGCGGCCGTTCACGTCGTCGGACTTGACCGTGAGGATTTCCTGCAGGGTGTGCGCGGCGCCGTACGCTTCCAGCGCCCACACTTCCATTTCTCCAAAACGCTGTCCGCCGAACTGCGCCTTGCCGGCGAGCGGCTGTTGCGTGACCAGCGAGTACGGTCCGATGGAGCGCGCGTGAATCTTGTCGTCCACGAGATGCGACAACTTCAGGATATAGATCTCGCCAACAGTGACCGGCGCCTGGAACGTCTCGCCGGTGCGACCATCGCGCAGCTGCACCTTTCCGGACGGTGTCAGTCCGGCCAGTCGGATGAGTTCCGAACTCGCCGCCTCAACATCGCTTTCGCTCTTCGCTCCCAGCATCGCCGCCAAGGCCGGCTGCCCCATGCGCTGCAGCGTTTCCGCCGGGCTCATCGCCGCTTCCGCCTCGAGAATCGCGATTGCCGACTCCCGATCACCCGGCAACTCACTCTCTTTGTTGCGATGCATGTCGAGCACCGCATTGACC
>JANMRE010000783.1:0-2449 GCA_031370885.1 Gemmatimonadaceae bacterium | reverse complement strand
GTGGGTGTACACCGCGTGATTTCGGCCGCCAGCGCCGTTCGCGACTGCGACATCTGCCGAAGCAGCGCTCCGTTGATACTGCGCGCGGAAATCCCCGCTGTGGAAGAGAACGCAGGATTCTGCCCTACGGTGGCACCCGAGCCGGTCCGGTTCAGCACCAGCAGCGCATTGTCACGCGATTCCACATACGGTACAACGAGTCCGATTGACAGCTTTCGTGTGAGGCCCAGTTCAAACGACATTGGCGTGATACTCTGCCGGGCGTCCCCACTGGCCTCCAGCGGCCCCAGCGAGAGGGCAAACGCAGTGTTGCTGCTCAGTGCGCGAATGGCCTGTTCGGCCGCGCGCAGGTGCGGGAGCTGTCGAACTCCCAGCGCTTCGGTGGACAGTCCGCCAAACATGGGACGGGAACCGGCGCTGGTAAACAATTCGTTGTATCCCTCCCACAGTCCGGCCACGCGAAGTCTCATGGCACCCTTCGGCAGTTGCGTCGCGTCGGTGCCCGCACCGGCAACGGCCTGAGCCCTCAACGGTGCGGCGGTGCCGATCTGGAGTGCGAAGCACGCCAGCGAGATGCCGCGAATGACCGAGGGATTTTGACGGCCGGGCGATTGCAACGTGAACGGGGAGACAGGAGCGATCGACGACCGAATCATGCGTTGGGCGAGAGTTGGAAACCCTGAAGCGAAGGTAGATTATACCCTCGCGCAATCCCCTTCGTTCGACTCAACGTGCAGATACCTTCCGTTCCGTGGCAGGTGACAGGCAATCACTGGCTGTCGCTTCCCTGTATCAATCCCGCCGATGGGGCCGTTCATGCCATTGGTGTGCTGCATCGTGGCGCTCGCGCCGCCATCGAGTTTGCCGGAGCGGAACATTTCGAGACGGGCGCGGGCACTCCACTCTTTGGCCCGGTGCTGCGCGTGAATGGCGAGGTTCGGGCCCTCGCGGCGGAAGGCATCGCGTGGGAGCGCGCGGTCGGTTGGCTGCCCACGTTCACCTGCACCGTGGGCACCCTGCTGCTGCGCGGAACCGTATTCGCCCCCTATGGACGCGATGCGGACATGGCGGGTGCGGTGTACACATTGGGCGTCGAAAATCGCGGCACGGCGGAAGCGAGCGTCGAGATCGCGATGGAGGGATCGCTGGGCCACCGCCAGCAGCGTGTTCGCTCAGCCAGGCCGTTCGATGATGAACATCGGGTCAGTATCGGCGCCGATGATGTGCTATTGCTTGAAGGCACGGCGATTCCGGGACTGGCCGCACTGGCCATCGGCGCCGACGGCCCCGCCCGGCTTGAAGCGCCGGATCGCGCCACGCGCCACGCGTGTGCGTTCGCCATTCGGCGCGATTTGGTGGTGGCTCCGGGTGCAACTGTGCAGTGCGCCTTCTACATCACCGTGGGTCCCGAGCGAGACGGCGCACAGGCAACCGTTGAGGTCATGCGCCGACGTGGATGGCGCGCGCTGCTCACCGCCACCCGCGAAGCCCTGTCAAGCATGGAGCAGACAACGGGCAACGATGGCATCGATCGACTGATCAATCGCAATCTGCTGTTTGCGTATTTCTACGGCGTGGGGCGGGCGCTGGATGACGCCCACTACTACCTCGTGCGATCCCGCGCGCCGTGGCACGCCGCAGGCGTTACTGTGCGCGACTTTGAAGCGTTGCTGTGGACGTTGCCCGCCGTGCAACTCGCCGATACCGGACTCGCCCGCGAACTGTTGGTGCGCATCTGCGAGTTGCACGGCTACGCGCCGGGACAGGGCGTGCACTATTTCGACGGCACGCTGTTCCAGCCCGGATTCGCCATCGAGGGTCCGGCGGCGTTCGCCATTGCCACCGACCGCTATATCCGCGACAGCAACGACGATCAGATGGTTGAAGAACCGGTGGTCGCCGATACGCTGTATCTGGCTGCCGATGACATCTCCGGTCGCCGTGATGCGCAGGTGCCACTGTACTCAACGGAAGTGCTGCCGTCCGGCGTTCCCGCGCCGCATCCGTTCACGTTGCACGGCAACGCCACCGTGGCGCTGGCGCTCGACGTTTTGAGACGGACGCTCGATGAAGACGCGGCGTCGGGATTGCAGGATCCCGCAGCCGTGCGAGCCGCGTTGCTTCGGCATTTTGCGGTGGACCGGGGTGGCAAAGCACGATTGGCCACCTCCATTGACCTCGCCGGCGGTGCGGCACTCGATGACGATCCGGTAGGTTCGCTGATGTGGTTGCCGCTGTACGAGGCGCTTGACCGCGAAGACTCGCTGTATCGGCGGTCGGCGCGGGCGGTGACTGGACAGACCACAGCGCTCGCACCGCAGTTGGCTCGGTTGCTGGGCC
The DNA here is from genome assembly GCA_031370885.1 of Gemmatimonadaceae bacterium. GTDB lineage: Bacteria > Gemmatimonadota > Gemmatimonadetes > Gemmatimonadales > Gemmatimonadaceae > Gemmatimonas. The sequence goes on along the minus strand of JANMRE010000783.1, from coordinate 109 downwards.
CTGATGGCAGCGACGTGCTGGCGTGGTTGCGACGTTCACCACTCGACAACGGGATTGCCGCCGAGTCGGTGGACACCGATGGACGCGCCATCGACAATGGCGGCGACGC
>JANMRE010000747.1:0-2595 GCA_031370885.1 Gemmatimonadaceae bacterium | reverse complement strand
ATCGGACCGCATCAGATCGTGCATCGACATGCCGACGGCACGGCCTGCCATGCGACACCGAACCATGTGACGGACCATGCGTCATTTAGTGACAGTCCATGGCGCCCGTCGTCTGAACTGGAGATGCACCTCGGCATTTACCGCGTGCGCCCCGACGTGATGGCGGTGGTGCACGCTCATCCTCCCGTGGCCACGGGGTTTGCGACCGCTGGCCGAACAATTCCGGCGAACGTACTTCCCGAGATTCCGGTGGTGGTGGGTCCGGTGGCGCTGGTCCCGTATGCGCGTCCGGGAACGGAGGCGCTGTCGGAGGCGATGAGCCCTTTTGTTGCGGATTGTGAGGTGTTTCTGCTCACCAATCACGGTGTGACCACCGTTGGCCGTTCACTCACCGACGCGCTCACCAGATTGGAGAGTATCGAACAGGCGGCGCGTATACTGCTGGTGGCAGAGATGTTGGGCGGGGCGCGAGCACTGCCCGTCGGTGAGGCCGAAGCCTTGGCGGCGCTGTGGCGGCAGCCCAACGCGCGTGTACACATTGGACAACTTTCCACGGACGCTCTTTCATGACGGAAACTCACAACGTGTCGATCGAAGAGGTACGGGCCCTCGTCACTGAGCGGCAGCGGTACGATGACTGGTTGGTCGCACTGGACGAGCGACGCGCCGAAACGCCCGTGCGTGTGTTTGAGCGCGTGCAAAACGACTATAGCGCGCGGCGGCGGGACGTTATCAACCGACTGCGCGAACATGTGGGCGGACTCGCGCGCCTGAATACCGACCTCGATAAGCGACTGGCGTCGCTCGCATCTCGACTGGACACGCTCGAAGACGAGCGGGCCGAGGCCATGCTGCGAACCGCGGTCGGCGAATTCGACTCGTCGCGCTGGGAGCAGGTACGGCAGGACGTCGAAGCTCAGATCGCCCAACTCGCCGAAGAGCGGATGGCGCTGCAAGCCGAAGGCGACGAAGCGCGCACGCTGCTCACCAGTGCACGCGCCGAGCCCGAGGCAGGGGAGTCGGTATCGGAGACGGCGCACCCGATGAGCCATGCCACCGATACCGTTGCGGCTACGATGGCGCCGCAGGAGCGCGAGGCGCCAGCGATTGCCAACGCAACGCAGAACAGCGCCCCGCCCGTGGCTGTGTCTGCGGGCGACGAGTTGGCAGAACTCGACGACGCGCTCTCCATCTTTTCGCACAACGCACCAATCGAATCGTTCGGCGCCACGACGGGGTCAACTATCACTGCGCCCTTGCTTGATGTGTTCGACGATTCGGAACTGGGCGATCTGCGCACCGAGCCGAAAGCACAGGCCACCGCGACGGCCACGCCATCGGAAGGGAACCGCAACGTTACCGACGCTACCAGTGCCGCCTCGGCGCCGGACGGATTCGACGATCTCGCGTTTCTGCGTTCCGTGGTGGATCCGTCGGCGCCGTCAGGAATGGCTCGCCCATCGGACTCCGGTACTCAGCAAAAGACATTGCGCTGCACCGAGTGCAGCACGATGAATCTGCCCACGGAGTGGTACTGCGAGCGTTGCGGCGGAGAGCTGGCGGCGTTCTGACCGAGTTGGTGCGGACACGCAATTGGGGCCGGAATCCATTGGATTCCGGCCCCAATTGCTTTCGTACGGTGCCAGCGCGCGGTGAATCGCTACGCCGTCGCGGCCTTTTTGGCCAACTTGCTTTTCTGGCGCGCCGCGGTGTTGCGGTGAATGAGACCTTTCCGCGCAGCACGATCAAGCAGCGAAACGGCGGAGAGGCGTTCATCGGCGTTCCCCCCGTTCTTGGCCTTCTTCACCGCAGTACGCAATGCCGAGCGCTGCGCACGATTGCGCACCGCAGCCGCGCGCGATTTCCGCAGATCCTTCTTCGCGGACTGGATATTCGGCACAAAAAACCTCGAGTACAGGGCAGGGTCGATAGGGATACAGAACGCTAAACATATCAGAAGCCTGAAGTTGGGTCAAGTCGGATGGGCGATGCTTTTGACACGCCTTGCTTCCCACACTAGCTTCCCCTGTTCCGCACTTGCTTGGAATCACCAGCCAGTTTCCAGTCGCCCTCGCCTCTTGGATAAGATCCAGCTCTTCGCCCTCGTTGCGCCGGTGCTGCTGTTTTCCATGGTCGCGCACGAGTACGCCCACGGCTACGCCGCATTCAAACAGGGCGATAACACCGCCTACCAGCTTGGTCGACTCACGTGGAATCCGATCAAGCACATCGATCCGTTCATGACGGTGCTGTTACCGGTCATGCTCTTCTTTCTCGGCGGCCCCATCTTCGGCGGCGCGAAGCCCGTTCCGGTGAACCCGCTCAATTACCGGCACTACCGTCGGGGTGACATCATCGTGTCGCTGGCCGGTGTCGCCACGAATGTTGTGATCGCCTTGCTGAGCGTCCCGCTCGTTATGTTCGTTGGCGTTCTGGGCAGTTGGTTGCCCGCGCTGGTCAAACCGTTCGGCATTCTGCAACTCATGCTGGTGCAGGGAATCTTCATCAACCTGATCCTTGCGGCGTTCAATTTGATTCCGGTTCCGCCGCTCGACGGGTCGCACGTCTTCAAGTACATCTTGCCACCACAGTGGG
>JANMRE010000397.1:0-1496 GCA_031370885.1 Gemmatimonadaceae bacterium | reverse complement strand
TACACGGACACCAAGCTAGTCTAGTGTCGGTCCTGAAACTCAAAATCGTCTCGCCAACGTCGCGCAAAACGTTTGGAGAAAACGAATGTGGAGAAGGCGAAACGAGTGACGCATCCGGTATGGTATTCTCGCCGCAATGATGTACGTTGGCGTTATCGGAATCGACGAAGTATCTTGTGCAAGATGAGCCATGGCTGACCTCCGGTCATCGGCCGATGTGGCCTGCGTAAGTGGTCCCCAACTGGCGCGTCCAGAAATGGTGCGATGCCGCGACCAGCCGGGGGCAGGCCCTTTCTCATCTCCCCTGCGGTTCAAGATGTTCGATGCACCACATCCGGCCGCCCACAGCGCCCGGCCACTGCCCGTGCTATGCGTGCCGCGCATCACCGCCGCGTTCGCATGGCGTCCACCACGCCATCAAAGAACAACCAGTCGTCGATCACCGCGCCACCCGTTGGCTTGCTCTGCGCGCTCAATACCACAATCACCACGTGCTCAGCAGGATTGATGTACAGGTACTGTCCGTGAATCCCTTCCGCCGAGAACGCATGGTCGGCCCGACGTGTCGCCGTCGTGCCAGTCCACCACAGATAGCCATAGTCAAGCGGCTTGCCGCCACGCAGCGTTTTCGGGCTGGCCGCTTCGGCAACCCAACCTGCCGGGAGAATTGATACCCCGTTCACAACACCATCGCCGAGAACAAACAGTCCGAAACGACCGAAATCGCGCAAGGTCGCGCTGAGGCCACTGCCGCCAATCTCCACACCGTTCGGCGAATCCAACCACCATTTTGCCTCCGCTTCCATGCCAAAAGGAATCCAGATTTTTTCGGACAGATATGTCGCCAACGGTTTCCCCACGGCATGGCGAAGTACCTCAGCCGCCACCTGTGTTTCACCCGTGTTGTAGGTATTCACGGTACCGGGTTCGTTAACGCGCGGCAGCGCCCCCATGAGCGTCATCGCCGATCCCGGCTTGAGCGACAGCTGCGCGTCCAGTAAACGACGGCGATCCGACGCGGGATCGGTGTAGGTCTCGTTCCAGAGTACACCCGAAGACATCAGCAGCACGTCGCGAATGGTAACGCCGTCGTAGGCGCTGCCCGCCAACACCGGGACGTACTTCGTGACCGGATCGGACAACGAGGTGATGGCGCCATCCTTCAACGCGGCGCCAATGAGGGTGGACGTCACCGACTTCGCCACCGACATCGACATCCATCGCGTGCGAACGCTATTGCCGAATGCGTAATGCTCGAGGGCGACGCGTCCCTCCTTGATCACCAGCAGCCCGGCAACGCGATTCAGGCGCAGATACCCGGCCAGGTCGTAGTCGCGTCCGTTGTCGCGAAAGCGCACGGCGCGCAACGGTGTGGTGGCCGGCCGCAAGGGAAACGGTCGCGCGGATGGCAACACGGTGCGCGTGGGCAGCAGTCGGTCGATGTTGCGAAACGTGTTCACCGCCATCGCCGGCGTCAGCACGCCATCGTAGATCTG
>JANMRE010000388.1:0-9211 GCA_031370885.1 Gemmatimonadaceae bacterium | reverse complement strand
GGGCGCCGGTGCGTTGTCGACCAGATCGCCAATACGCGAGCGCACGCGATTGTACAGCGGGTTCCGCTGAATGCTGGTGAGATACTTGTGCATCGCACCAACGTTGGGCGCAATGGACATTTCATTGTCGTTCAGCACGACAATGATATCGCGATCGGAATGGCCGGCGTTGTTGAGCCCTTCGTATGCCAACCCCGATCCCATGGACCCGTCGCCAATGATGGCCGCCACCTTGAAGCGCTCCGCCTTCACATCGCGCCCGGCAGCGATGCCCAACGCAGCCGAAATGGCTGTCGCGGCGTGTCCCGCACCGAACGTGTCATACACGCTTTCGGAGCGCTTCAGGAAGCCGGACAGTCCGTCTTCCTGGCGCAACGTCTCCATGCGGGCATTGCGTCCCGTGAGCAATTTGTGCGGGTAACCCTGATGACCGACGTCCCACACCAACTGGTCGCGCGGTGTATCAAACACGGTGTGCAGGGCAATCGTGAGTTCGACCACGCCAAGGCCCGCCCCGATATGACCGCCGGTGCGTGAGCACACGTCGATGAGACGCGCGCGCACCTCCTGCGCGAGCGTGCGCAAGTCGTCGCGCGAAAGCGCTTTGAGATCAGCCGGGGACTGTATACCCTCGAGAATCGACATGGCAGAATCAGGAATGACGGCGCGGTGATGACTGCGCCAAAGTGGTGCGGCGTTCTCAGGATCGCCGTTCAACGATGAATCGGGCCAACTGTTCGAGCGGAGGTGTCAACAGGTGCTCATCGGCCAGCGCCGAACAGCTCTCGTTGACCAACGCAATAGCCTTCGCGATGGCTCCCTCGATGCCGAGCAAGGCTGGATAGGTACTCTTGTTCAGGTCGATATCACGTCCGGCGGTTTTTCCCAGCTGGTCGGTGGTGGCCGTGACATCGAGGACATCGTCGGCGATCTGAAACGCCAGACCAATCGCTTCACCATAGTGCGCCAGCGCCAGCCGCTGTGGTACGGTAGCACGGGCGGCGCGCGCTCCCAGCGTCACCGATGCGGCAATCAGCGCACCAGTCTTGAGCCGATGCACCTGTTCAAGTGCCTCCACGGTCAGGTGAACGCCTTCGGCCTCGAGATCGAGCAGTTGTCCGCCAATCATACCGCCGCCGCCGGAGGCTACCATCAGTTCGCGCACGATGTCGGCCGCCTCGTTGTCGGGGAGACCCAGCGAGCGCGCGGCGTGCCAGGCGCTGCGTGCGGCCAACGGCACCATCGCGAGACCGGCCGCCGTGGCGACCGGTACACCAAAGACACGATGCACCGTCGGGCGGCCGCGCCGCACGTCGTCATCGTCCATGCAGGGGAGATCGTCGTGCACCAGCGAATAAGCATGCACCACTTCCACCGAGGCCGCGAGGTGGCTGGCATCTCCGGTGCCGCCGCAGGCCCGATAGGCCTCCATGAGCAGAATTGCGCGTAGGCGCTTGCCCTCTCCCAGCAAGGAGTATCGAATGGCGTCGGCCGTGTGGGAATCAATCTCGCCAAGCCAACGGGTGCAGAACACGTCAAGCGCCATGTGCAGCGATTGTCGAGCGCTCGCGAAATCGCCAGAGAGCGACTCGACTCCTGTGGCAGACGGCATGCGCTCAGCCTCCGAGCTCGGCCACGGAGAACGACCCATCGGCCGCTTCTACCAATTGCTGCACTCGCGCGTCGACCTGCTGCAGCGCCTGGGCGGCTGACCGCAGGTGACCGATGCCTTCCTCGAAGAGTGTCAGGGCCTTATCGAGATCAAGGTCCGAGCGCTCGAGCTCACGCACGATGTCTTCGAGTCGCTGCACACTCTGTTCGAAGGTCATGGCAACTCCGGCGCATAGGACCGAGGCAGTCCGGGCGGCAACGGCCGGCTCTCGCCTGCCGCGGCCGACACAATCCCATCGCGGAGCCACACATCGAATGGTGCTCCGATGAAAAACTGATCCCGACTGCTCAAGGTAGCACCATCAGGACGCCGCGCCACCGCAAAGCCACGACCCAGCGTGGCGAGCGGAGAGAGCGCATGCAGGCGACCGGCCACCGATTCCACGCGCGCACGACGACGTTCCACCAGCCGATTCGCCGCGAGTGACAACCGTTTCTGCACTTGACCCAACGAAGCCACCGCGCGGTCCTCGCGTCGCTGCGCGGCGGCGGCCAGTCGCTTGCCCAGCGCTTCGACGCGCGCGATCACGTCGCGCCGCGACGGTACAGCCAGTTCTGCGGCCGCCGATGGTGTGGCCGCGCGAACGTCGGCAACCAGATCGCAGATAGTGATATCCACTTCATGGCCCACGGCCGAAACGGTGGGAATTGGACACGCCGCCAACGCTCTCGCCACGCGCTCGTCGTTGAAGGCCCAGAGATCCTCGCGAGCCCCGCCGCCGCGCCCGATGATCACGACATCGGCGCCGCCCCAACGGCCAACACGTGCGATGGCAGCCACCAGCGATTCCGGAGCGCCCTCGCCCTGCACTTTCGCGGCGACGACGATAATCTGCACGTCGGCACTGCGACTGCGGGCCACAGTGATGACATCGTGCAACGCCGCGCCATCTGGACTGGTGATGATGGCAACGCGACGCGGGAACGACGGCAGCGGGCGCTTCCGCGCCGGATCAAGCAAGCCATCGCGCTCAAGACGCCGTCGCGTTTTCTCGAGCGCCTTGCGCCATAACCCATCGCCTTCGGCCTCGATTGCTCGCACTGAAAACTGCAGATCCCCTCGCACGGGCCAGACCGTCATCTGACCGAATGCCACCACCTGCATGCCGTCGTCGGGCGCAGCCGGAATCTGTCGCTGCTGCGTGCTCCACACGACACATCGCACCTGCGCGTCGGCATCGCGCAACGCGAAATACCAATGGCCGTTCCGATGCGCCTTGAAGTCGCTGACTTCACCGCGCACCCAGAGTGGCGGAAACGCGCCCTCCACGAGGTCCTTTGCCGCCGACGTCAGCATGTGGACGGCGATCGCATTTTCGGGTTCGCTGCCCGGTGGGCCAAGCGCCGCCGATGGCGGAGGTCCATACGCGTGTGTGCGCCTCGCCGACACGGGATCAGACCGGACTGAGTCGGTGCGCGCGCTCGGCGGCCCGCACGGTATTGCGCAGCAACATGGCGATTGTCATCGGCCCGACGCCGCCCGGCACCGGAGTAATCTTTGAGGCCACCGTGGCGGCGCTTTCGAAGTGCACGTCGCCGACCAGTCGCGAACCCGAGGCGCGCGTGTCGTCGCGAAGGCGATTCATGCCCACATCGATAACCACCGCACCAGGTTTGATCATGTCGCCGGTGATCATCTCGGCGCGACCCGCCGCCACCACCAGAATGTCGGCTCGACGTGTATGCGACGTCAAATCGCGTGTGCGGCTGTGACACACGGTGACCGTTGCATCGCCACCGGCGCGCCCCTGCACCAGCAACGCAGCCATCGGCTTGCCGACAATGTTGCTGCGGCCCACCACCACCGCATCGGCGCCGCGCGTGTTTACGCCACTGCGCCGCAGCAGTTCGATCACACCGGCCGGCGTACAGGATACGAAGCCATCGGTGTGGCCAATGAGCAGCTTGCCCACATTCACCGGATGAAAACCGTCCACGTCTTTATCGGGGTGAATATGACGAATCACGGTGTCCGGATCGATCTGCGGCGGCAGTGGCATCTGCACGAGAATGCCATGCACCGCCGAGTCGGCATTGAGTTGCTCGACGAGTGCCAATAATTCGTCTTCACTGGTTGACGCTGGCAGACGAAGGGTGGTGCCGGCCATGCCGACCGCCATCGATGCCTTTTCTTTCGCGCCGACATACGTGGCGCTCGCGCTATCGTCACCGACCAGCACCACCGTGAGGCCGGGCACCACGCCGCGGGCCGCGAGCGAGGTAACGTCGCGCCTGACTTCGTCACGAATGGTTTGAGCAATCGCCCGTCCGTCGATGAGTTCAGCGCGCAAAATCCACCGCCCGGCTCTCGCGGATCACCACCACCTTGATTTGCCCCGGATACTGCAACTCGGATTCAATGCGACGGGCAATCTCCTCGGAGAGCGCCGTCATGCGCGCGTCGTCAACTTGTTCCGGCGTCACCACCACACGCACTTCGCGACCGGCCTGAATCGCGAACACGCGTTCGACTCCGCGATAACTCGACGCAATCTTCTCGAGTCCTTCCAACCGCTTGACGTATGTCTCAAACGCTTCGCGACGCGCGCCGGGACGAGATCCGGAAATCGAGTCACCCGCCTGCACCAATACCGACACCTCACTCTCGTGCGGCACATCATCGTGGTGCGCGGCGATGCAATTGACCACCAGCGGATTCTCGCCGTACTTGGTTGCCACCTCGACGCCCAGTTGGACGTGCGTGCCTTCGTGCTCATGCGTGAGCACCTTGCCAACATCGTGCAACAAGGCCCCGCGCTTGGCGAGGGCGACGTCCAGGCCAAGTTCTGCCGCCATCATTCCGGCCAGCCAGGCCACTTCCTTCGAGTGCGCGAGGATGTTCTGTCCGTAACTGGTGCGCCATTTCATGCGTCCGATCAACTTGATCAGCTCAGGATGCAGACCTGCCACACCCACTTCATAGGCGGCCTGTTCGCCCGTTTCGATGATGGCCGCTTCGACTTCCTTGCGCGCTTTCGCGACCACTTCCTCGATGCGCCCGGGGTGGATGCGCCCGTCGCTCACCAACTTCTCAAGTGCCAGCCGAGCCGTTTCGCGTCGCACCGGGTCGAAGCACGAGACGACGACAGTGTCGGGCGTATCGTCGATGATGACGTCTACGCCGGTGGCAAGCTCAAAGGCGCGGATATTGCGCCCTTCGCGCCCAATGATGCGACCCTTCATTTCGTCGTTGGGCAACGACACCGCCGACACGGTCGTTTCCGCGGTGGTCTCGGCCGCTACTCGCTGCACGGCGAGGGCCACAATCTTCTTGGCCTCGCGTTCGGCGTTGCGCTTGGACGACTCGCGAATCTCCCGCAATCGGTTCGCGGCGTCGGCCATGGCGGCATCCTCCATCCGCTTGATCAACTCGATCTTCGCCTGCTCGGCCGTCAGTCCGGCAACTTGCTCCAGTCGGCGACGCGCGTCATCCATCAGCCGCTCGACATCACCATCTCGCGCGGCCAGGCGCGCCTCGTGCTTGCCCAGCTCACCAACGCGCTGGTGCAGCCCCACCTCGCGCGTTTCCAACGACTCGCGGGCCCGATCCAGCTGCCCCTCACGCTCGAGCACGCGCTTCTCTTCCCGTTCGACGTCGCCGCGTCGATCACGCAGCTCATGCTCAAGTGATTCGCGAAGCTTGAGGAGTTGCTCCTTGCCCTCGACCACGACGCTCTTGCGGGTCGTCTCCGCTTCGCGGCGCGCTTCGTCAAGTATTCGGGACGACGTTTCTTCCGCCGTGGTTTTGGCTCGACGCTGCTCGCGGATCTCGTCCTTTCGACCGGTCTGACGTCCCACCAGATATGTGACGACAGCCGAGATCACTCCCAGGGCGCCAACAAGCGCCGCAACGGGAAAATCCCCCATGAGATCTATGCTCCACCGCAGCCACGCGCGGATTGAGTGTCCTTCGCATCACGCCGGCAAGCCCAATCCCGGAAACGCAGCGCGAACTGCGGCCGTTTCACGAGTCCGGCGCTCGACGCGCCCTATCAGGTGAACGTACGGAAATGCTTGCTACGCCGCAACCTGCGTTACCCCTGAGTGGGCTCTTCGCCTCGCTTGGCGGGTGGCAGGAGCGGACGGATATCCGACGCCAGCTGCTTGATCTCCGCCGTCAGGGAGTCGGCGGCCAATCGTTCGCGGAAGAGGTCATCGGTGATCTGGAGCGCGGCGAGAATCGCCGCCTTGTGGGTTTCCACGGTCGCCCCTCCCGAAAGAATGGCGCGAATCGTGCGATCGACGTGCTCGGCGACCGCCTCGGTGTGCATCGTGGAGGCCTCGGTGCGCAGGGTGTATTCCTCGCCCACAATCCGGACCCGTACCACCGTCTTGTTGTCGATCATCGATCGGCTCCGCTGCTGAGCTGCTGCCGAAGAAACCGCACTCGATCGGCCACCAATGCGGTGCGATCTCTGGCGTCGGAAAGCCGAGCGCGAAGTCGCTCGTTCTCCAGTGCGAGCTCGCTGCTGGACCGATCGGCGTTGGGAGCAGCCAGTTCTCCCACCGGCTTGCCGGCCCGGATGACGTGTGCCGTTTCCGCTAACTGTCGGCGGGCGGCCTCTCCGGCAGCAACCCTTGCCTGGAGAACCGCCATTTGGTGCTCCAGTTCGCGCGACCGCGATTCGGCTGCCAGCGCCCGTCGGCGATAGCCGCTGAGTTGCTCGGTGAGCTTGCGAACGAGCGTGTCGAGCTCGCGGAAGGCTTCAACGTCAGGTCGCACGAGGACGGATTCCCAATTCCTTGTCGAGGATGTCCAGCAGGCGCGCGCGGCGTCCTTCGATTTCCTTCTCCCGCAGGGTGCGCTCTGGATGACGGAACGTCAACCGCCAGGCCAGACTTCGCGTGCCGGGCGGTACCCCACTCCCGCGGAATTCATCGAACAGCACGACGCGTTCGAGCAGTTCGCCACCCGTCGATCGGAGGGAGGCTTCCACCGAGGCGGCGCTCACGCCATCGGGCACGATCAATGCCAGATCGAACTCCGCTGCTGGAGTCACCGGCAGCGGTCTTACGCGAATGCCGGCGCTTGCCGATGCGGCACGCACTGCAACGCCGTCGTGGGCGTGCATTCGCGGCGGTGCCACATCGTCAGACACAAGCACCCCAAGGCATATCTCGATCCCAAACGCTTCCGACGCCCACACCGGCCGATCGAGCGCGACGCGCTCAACCTGGCCCACGTCACCCTCCCCCTCGACCTGCAGGATCCATGGCGCGGACTCGGTACCGCCCTTGCACGTCAAACGCGCACCAGGGAACGCAGCCGCAACCAACTGCTCGGCGATTCCCTTTGCGTCCCACACATCGAACGCGGGTGGATGAGGTTCCGTAAAATGCGCCGGTCGCCGCGCGCCCATCACCAGCACCGCAACGCGCAATTCCTCGCGAGGCAAGCGCTCCGAAGACGCAACAAACGCATTCCCGATTTCAAATAGCCGGATGTTTCCCTGCATGCGCGACAGATTGTACTCGGCGCGACGCGCCAGTGTGTCAAGCAGCGACGCGCGCAGAAACGGCTCGTCGTCGGCCAGCGGATTCAACACGCGTGGTGTGTGCTCGGTACCGGTGGACGTAAACGGCATGGGACGCGTTTCGGCCAGGCCCAATCCCACCAGCACGTCGCGCACCCGACGACTTGCCAGATGTAACGGGTGATCGGGCGTATTGCCTGGACGCGACGCACGCAGCGTATCAGGAAGTGCGTCGAATCCAATCAGTCGCGCAACCTCTTCGATCAGGTCAACCTCACCCAACAGGTCGTGCCGCCACGAGGGCGCGATCACCGACAACACATCGGCGTTGGCCACCGACACCGTACACCCCAACGACTCCAATCGCCGAGTCATCTCCGATACGGCAACGTCGGCGCCAAGAACACGCACCAATCGACTGGCGCGCAACGCGATGGGCGGGCGCACCGACACTGCCGCCCCAACAGACACCAACGGGCCCACCACGCCACCGGCCACCTGCGCAATCAACGCTGCGCCAAACACGGCCACCTCGCGCAGTGCGGCCGCATCGATCCCGCGCTCGAAGCGATAGCTCGCGTCGGTGGACAGTCCGACCAGTCGACGCACGCGACGCACGAATCGCGGTTCGAAGTGTGCCACTTCGAGCAGGACGTCGCGCGTTGCCTCGGTGACTTCCGACGCCCGACCGCCCATGACGCCCGCCAGTGCCACGGGTTGGACACCATCGCAGATCACCGTGGTGCCAGTTGGCAGCGCGCGCGCGGTGCCATCGAGTGTCACCAGGGATTCGCCTTCCCGCGTTGGACGCACCACGATGGTCGCGTTAGCCAGTGTGGCGAGATCGAACGCGTGCACCGGCTGACCGAGGCCATGCAGCACGTAGTTGGTCGCATCGACCACGTTGCTGATGCTGCGTTGCCCGATACTCTCGAGCCGCTTCACGAGCCATGCGGGGCTTGGCCCAACGGTCACCCCGCGTATGACAATGGCCAGGTAGGCCGGACAGCTCGATGCATCGTTAACGCGTACGCTCACGCCGTTTGCGGTTGCCGCGTCATGCCCCCATGTTTCGGCGAAGGTGGCCGTAGTGTCGACGAGGTCGGTGATCGGCAGCGGCGTTGCGGACACGCCGGCAATGGCCGCGATCTCACGCGCGACGCCACGATGCGACAACAAGTCGGGGCGATTTGGCAACACATCCAGTGTGAGACGGGTATCGGCAAGCGTCAACACATCGAGCAGTGGGGTGCCTGGGGCCGCGTCGGTCTCGAGCGTCATGATGCCGTCGTGCTCCTGGCCCAGTCCCAACTCGCGTGGCGAGCACAGCATGCCGTTCGACGTTTCGCCGCGGATCTTCCGTTTCTCGATTCGCAGGCCGTCCGGCATCAGCGTGCCCGAACGCGCGAACGGATACTTGTGTCCCGCCACGACATTCGGCGCTCCACACACCACGTCGAGCAGCGTGCCGCTTCCATCATCCACTTTGGTGACCCACAGATGATCCGAATTCGGATGACGATTCGCTGCGACCACCTGAGCGATCACAAACGGCGTGAGCTCGGCGCCCAGACGTTCAAGACCGTCCAGCGTGACACAATGCCGACTGAGCAGCTCGCCTACCTGCTCGGCGCTCAGCCCATGTGGCACGAACTGTTTCAGCCACTCATGCGAAACGATCATTGGGCGAACTGCTCAAGGAAACGCACGTCGGAATCGTACAGCAAACGAATGTCGTTGATGCCGTAGCGTGACATCGCGATACGGGCCGGCCCCATGCCAAACGCCCACCCGGTGTACTGCTCGCTGTCGAGACCCGCGGCATCGAGCACGTTGGGGTGCACCATGCCACAGCCGAGGATCTCAACCCAGCGCAAGCCTTTCCCGTCGTTGAGGTCCACTTCGACATCCATTTGTGCTCCGGGTTCGACGAAGGGGAAAAACGATGGTCCGAATCGCACCCGACGTGACGCGCCATAGAACCGACGCGCGAATTCGGCCAGGGTAGCCTTGAGATCGACGAAGGAGATGCCTTCATCGACGGCCAGTCCTTCCAGTTGCATGAA
>JANMRE010000628.1:0-2161 GCA_031370885.1 Gemmatimonadaceae bacterium | reverse complement strand
GGCGTCGTGATGATGACGGTGTACTTCCTGCGCCTCGAGCACTACGTGGGTTTCAAGTCACATCTTCTGCGGATTCGCGGCGACGTGATCGGACGTGTGTTGCGCATTGGCCTCCCGCCAGGAGGTGAATTCGCGCTGATGTTCACCTACACGGCCATCGTGTACTACGTGATTCGCGATTTCGGCGCCCCGGCACAGGCGGGCTATGGCATTGGCTCGCGGGTGATGCAGTCAATCTTCATGCCCGTCATGGCGGTGGCTTTTTCGGCGGCGCCCCTGGCGGGACAGAATGTTGGCGCGGGGCGGATGGATCGCGTGCGCGATACGTTCCGCTGGGCGGCCATCATTGGCTGTGTGCCAATGGCCGTGCTCACGCTGCTCTGTCAGATCCGTCCCGAATGGCCGATTGGCGTCTTTACGAAAGAGGTGGAGGTGATTGCAGTAGGGGCCGACTTCCTGCGGGTCATCTCGTGGAATTTCGTCGCTACCGGATTGATCTTTACCTGCTCCGGGATGTTTCAGGCGCTTGGCAATACCATCCCCGCGCTGCTCAGCAGCGCATCGCGATTGCTCACGTTCGCGCTTCCGGCGCTGTGGATGTCCACGCGTCCGGGATTCGGACTGCGTCAGCTGTGGCTGCTGTCGGTGGTCACCACGGGCGCGCAGGCGTGCATCAGTGTGTGGATGCTGCTTCGCGTTTTGCGTCGTTCACGGGGGCGTCAGGCGGCGCTGGTGGACGCGTGAGGGGGCGGAGGGGTGAGCAACTAAAGGGGTGAGGCCGGAGGGTGAGCAACTAAAGGGGCGAGGGTGGGGCGGTTGAGGGCAGAGGGCTTCTCTGGCGTGACCGCTGACCGCCTCCCTCACCTTAATGGTGCTCGACTCTCTGGCCCCTCAGCCCGCCAGATCCGATTCCATCCATCGGCGAAGGCGTAGCAGCCGCATCGGGCGATCCACGGCGCGCGGATACGCTGCCGGCGCTCGAGGCACCTGCCCGCGCCGTTGCAAACGACATCGGTGACAATCAGATCACGCCAAGCCTGAACGGGCGACACGGTTGAATCCCGGGTCCAGCGTGGGCGTTCGGCGGTTGGGATCCAGGCGAAGCGTATCGCATCAGCATCAGCATACGCATTGTCCGAGACGTTCACCACGACTCCGCCGCGCGCGAGCGGGGCGTCGGCAACCGAGAGCAACCACGTGCCGACGCGGTGGTGTCGAGGCCTGCCTGGTGTGGGCGTTGCCGACGCCAGTGGTCGCGTGCGGAGTCCGCCGACTGGCACCGGCGTCGGCGCAGCAGGGCCGATGGCGCCCGGAGAAACGGTGGCTCCGAGCGGCCGTGCCCCCTGCGCAGCCACCGAGGTGGTCGCTGTCATCTGCGCCGCCAGGGCCATGACGCACGTCGGACCAACCGCCGCAAAACGAAATTGGCGCATCGAGGATCCTTGCTGCGGTGATGCCACTGCAGTTGGGGTACTGCCACTGCAGTTGGGGTACTGCCACTGCAGTTGGGGTACTGCCACTGCAGTTGGGGTACTGCCACTGCAGTTGACGTATCACCGCAGTTATTGTACCACTACTGCCGTTGAGGTGCCACAACTGCAGTTGATATACCCCAACCGCACCAGATGTACCACAACCGCAGTTGCACTACCGCCTGTTGATGTACCACAACCGCAGTTGCACTGCCGCCCTGCTGCTGACGGCGCTTGCCGGTTGCGACCGTTCGGCACCCGAACGCGCCAGCGCTACGCCCTATGACGTGGTGATTGTCAACGCCCACATAGTGGATGGCACGGGCAATCCGTGGTACGAGGGTGACGTGGGCGTCCGCAGCGATCGTATTGTCACGGTGGCACCGCGGGGCGCACTGGCGACCGCAAGCGCCACCGATCGCATTGACGCCGCCGGATTGGTGCTCTCGCCTGGCTTCATCGATATCCAGGCCCACAGCTGGAACGAGCTGTTGTTCGCCGACGGACGGGTAATCGGCAAAGTGGCACAAGGCGTCACGTCGGAGATTCTCGGGGAAGCAACCACACCGGCGCCGTCCAACGCGCGCGTGGACTCGCTGTTCATGGGCGGCGATCCGGACGACGCACTGATGCTGGCGCACGTGCCGCAGTTCCGCGGCGTGCACGGATTCGGGATCTGGCTCGATTCC
>JANMRE010000614.1:0-2543 GCA_031370885.1 Gemmatimonadaceae bacterium | reverse complement strand
TCGACCGGAACTCTCCGATCCGCATGAGCTGGCGCAGATGAACTGGGGCGCCATCCATGGCGTCATCTCACTCTGGATGAACCATTCCCAAGACCCGCACGTCGAGTGGCGCGCACCACGCGAAACGATCCGGTCGGTGATCGACGTCATGATTCGCGGATCGCTGCGAAACCCAGCCGGCTGATTTTCCGTTAGGCAATCACAACCTCGCGAAACACTCAGGGCGCCTCGGCGCCCTTCTCAAGGCCACGTTACCTAACACTGTTATCTATAAGACTCATGTTTGTACAACGATCACCGTTACGATTCGTCCTGCTGGCCCAGACGATTCTCGCCGATTCGCTGATCCTGGCGCCAACCGCTTTGACGTCGCAGCCATCCGCCATGGCGCCAACGCCGATTGGGAGTCTCCCGTCTCCCGTCCCCCTTCTCCAGTCTACAACTGAGCCCTCGTCAGCCCGCGCACTGCTCGATCGCTACGTCGCCGAAGCCATCGGGGCCAACCTCGCCCTGGCCCAGCAACACGCCCAACTGGTGCGCGCCAACGCGCAGGTGCGCGAGGCTCGCGGTCGATTCTTCCCTTCACTGGACGTGAACGCGCGCTACTCCGAAGTGAGTGGCGTAGTGAATATCGGCGACTTCATCAATCCGGCGTACGGCGCGCTCAATCAGCTCATCGGACAGCAGCGGTTCCCCACCAACATCAACGCCACGCTGCCCTTCAAGCAAGAATCGAAGCTCGAGCTCACGCTGCCCATCTATAACGCCGGCATCGGGGCGGCCAGTGCCGCGGCCCGCGCGCAGCGCGATCTGGTGGGGGCGGGACGTCATGCCGCCATGCGGCAATTGGCCGCCGACGTACAACTGAGTTGGCTGGGATACGCCAGTCTCGACCAAGCCGTCGCTACGCTGGAAGCCACCCTGCCGCTGCTGGACGAGAACGTGCGGGTGAGCACGCGATTGATCGAAGCGGGAGGGACCACCCCAGACGCACTGCTGCGCGCCCGTGCGGAACGCAGCGAGCTGCAACAGCAACTGGACGACACGCGTCGACAGCGTGATGCGACGCGCCGAGGCTTCAATCTGCTGCGGAATCGTGAGCCCGATGCCGGCATCACGCTGGCCAGTGACAGCTCGTTGTTGCGCGTCGACTCGCTGGACCTTTCAGCGGCAGTGGCCCACGCGATGTCTCATCGCGAAGAACTGCGGCAGGCCTCCACCGGCATTCAGCTGGCCAACGCGCAGCGTCGACTGGCCACCTCCGGCTATCTGCCGTCGCTCGCACTCTCGGCCAGCTATGGCATTCAGGGTAACCAGTATCGCATCAGCAAGACCGATGATGTGGCGCTGGCCAACCTGGTGTTCTCGTGGAACGTGTTCAGCGGTGGTCGCACCGGCGCGCGTCGCGAACAGGCCATCGCGCTGCACAACGAAGCCGACTTGCGACGTCGCGAAGCAGAGCTCGCGATACGCCTGCAAGTGGAAAACGCCTGGGACGGCGTGCAAGCGGCCCGCAGTTCGCTTGCAACCGCCGCCGATCGTCTCGCGTCCGCGCAGCGGGCGTTCACGCTGGTGCAGCGCCGATTCGCCGAAGGTCTCGCTTCGCACATCGAATTCCTCGGGGCCCGTTCAGCGTACACGTCGGCCGCCATCAACCAGATCATCACCCGCTTCACCTTCGCTACGCGTGTCGTCGAGCTCGAACGAGCCGCAGCGCTGCGCACGATTCCCGAGTAAGCCATGACCACCACATACCCTCGCCTCATTCTTGCGTCACTCGCGCTCTCAGCATGTCGCGGTGATGCCGACGCAAAGTCCGTCGATGTCTCCTTACCGGTCCCGGTGGCCGTCGTCACCGTCACGTCGGGGAACGCGTCGCAGCCAGTGGTGGCCACCGGCACATTTGGATCGCGCGACGAAATTCCGCTGTCGTTCAAGATTGGCGGCATGATTGCCCGCGTGCTGGTGGACGAAGGCACGTCGGTGAGCAAGGGCCAACTGCTGGCATCGTTAGATCTGCGCGAGATCGACGCGATCATGGAAAAGGCGCGCATTGGCATGGACAAGGCCGAGCGTGACGCCGCGCGTGTGAAGCGTCTTGCGGTGGATAGCGTGGCCACGTTGGTGCAAGCACAGGATGCGACCTCGGCCTTTCATGCGGCTCGTGCCGACTACGCCACCGCGCGCGTGAATCGCGAGTACGCGACTATCGTCGCACCAGAGAGTGGCATTGTGCTCACGCGGCAGGCCACCCCGGGCACGACCATCGGTGCGGGCATGCCGGTGCTCACCATGGGCGGTACTGCGCGCGGCCGAGTGCTGCGAGTTGGCGTGCCCGATCGAGACGCGTTACGGGTGCGGGTGGGCGATGTGGCGTTGGTTCGCTTCGACGCGGTGCCCAACACGACGTATCGCGGCACTGTGATACTCCTGGGCAAAAGCGCCAACGCGCGCACCGGCACGTATGCGGTGGAAATTTCGCTGCGCAGTGCCGACGCGCTGCCGGCGGGTTTGGTGGGACGGGCGGAGATTGCCGTGCACGC
>JANMRE010000586.1:0-2081 GCA_031370885.1 Gemmatimonadaceae bacterium | reverse complement strand
CCAGATATCCATCATGAGATAGAGATACCAGAACACCCCGCGTACCGGGGTCTTGAGGTACGTGATGTCCCAGCTCCACACCTGATCGGTGGCGACATGCCGCGGTCGCGCGCGATGGACCGGCGCGTTGGCCCGGCCGCGATGGGTCAGCAATTCGGCCGCGCGCAGCACGCGATACAGCGTCGACTCCGAGGCGAGATAGCGGCCCGCATCGGCCAGTCGCGGGACCATCTGATGCGGCGACAGGTCGCAGTACGTCGCACTATTCATGGTGTCGAGAATCACCGCACGTTCCGCCGTCGACAGCGCGTTCGCGGGGACGCGATGCGGGCCCTCGCGCGCATCGTCCGGATGGGCCCCACGCCAGCGTTCGACGGTGCGCACACTGAGCCCGAGCGCGTGGCACGCGCGCGCGCGCCGTGCGCCGCTCTCAACCGCTTCGTCGATCAGCGCGCGAATCATCGTCCGCTCGTCGGGGCCGTGGTATCGTCCGCGCCCCCCCAAATCGCCCGAACTTTTTTTTGGAGCACCAGCAACGCGGCCGTCTCGGCGAGCGCGCGGTCTTTGCGATGCAGCTCGCGCTCCAGCGTCTGGATGCGCTGCGTCTCCACCGACGGACCGGGTCTCGTCCGGACCGCCGGGGTCCCCAACGCCGTTTCCGCGGCCGCGCGCCACGCGGTCAGTTGCGTGGCATGCAGGCCTTCGCGTCGCAAGAACGCGCCCAGCTCCGTTTCACTGAGGCTCTGCGCCGCGATCACGACGCGCAGCTTCTCGGCCCCCGTCCATTTGGTCCGGTGTTTTGCTTGGGTCATGCCCCCAACACTATGCGCCTCGCGGAGCCAGCGTGAGAGGGTTTCCTGCGAGACGCCGACCGACGGCGCCAACCGATTCGCGCTGATCGCGCGAGGCCCCACCAACCGCTGCACCACCCGCGCCTTGAACGCCGGACTATACGATGTCATCATACCCTCACCTACACCCCCAACGATGTTGTTCAGTGTACCGATGACCGTGCACCGGTCATGCGACAACTATCCTGACACAGGGGGGCAGCGACGAGGCGACTAGGCGACGACTAGGCGCTGCTGCTGGGCGTGACCCGGCTACACGGACAACAACCTCAAACTAACACCGATTGATTGTCGGAGCCGATGTGGTTTCCTTCTGCTGATGGGATCCGCCCCGTAGGTAGAAGCGTCCTCTGTGCCAGCCTTGTCGACAGATTGCGTCAGGCGATGTGGTTTGTGGTGCAGTCGAGACTCTCGCCGGTAACGCTCGCGTTTCACTTGGGAGTTCGATCGCGACGATGGGATGCAGCTTGTTGGGCGGTCCAGGAATGGTGAGTGGGTCGAAAGTCGATCCGCCCAAAACTATGTTGAGGATGGCGTGCGCAGTGTCGTCGACACGTCCGTCGCAATCTTGGGTATCCGTCGTCCTGGTTTCGAGGCACCGTGTGGGCGGGGATTGCTTAGCGACGGTTCTGAGCCAATCGGTTGGGTGGATTCATCCACCTCAGTCGGCACGACGGCGCGTGCGGCGATTCGCCCCTCATTGAGTGGCGCTGATGGTTTGAGGCGGAGCGCGCAGAACAAACGGCGCACCGAGTTGGTTCACCCATGATCGGGCTGTGTCGGTTAGCTGTTCTGTGAAGTCGCAACTCGGCGGAGATATGCTCCTCTTCGCGTGCTTTCGCTCTCGCTAACCCGCCTCCCGCACCACACATTGCGAGTATCCGGTAACCCTTTGGCCGAACGCGACATCCAATCCCGTCTGATCGACGGGCGGCGAACTCCCGCCATGGTTTCCGCGAATTCCCGCCGTCCCCGGCCCTCAATTGCGCCGTTAATCATGATCCTCGTACTCCCTCGCAGGTCCGGTGCGCTGTTGCTCTTGGCAACGATGGCTGCAGCCACCGCCTGCAAGAAAGGTGATGCCACGACGGGTGACTCCGCGACGCCGGCCACCGGCGATTCGTCGACAGCCGCAGCCAACCCCGACGGCACGCCACAAAGCCAACTCGCACTCCCCGTCACCGCCGACGCCGCGCGCGAAGGCGACCTGATTCTTCGCGTGAATACCAC
>JANMRE010000377.1:0-14327 GCA_031370885.1 Gemmatimonadaceae bacterium | reverse complement strand
GCGTCGCGACTCGGAACCATCCTCACGATGGTTGGCGTGGCGGTCGGTCTGGGCAATGTGTGGCGTTTTCCGTATCTCGTTGGAAAGTTCGGTGGCGCGGCGTTCGTGATGTTCTACATTTTCGTCGCCGTCGTCATTGGTGTGCCGGCATTGATGGCCGAGTGGTCATTGGGACGCGCGACCCGGCGTGGTACACTGGGCGCGTTCGAGCGCGGTGGACTCCCCGGCGGCCGCTACGTCGGTGGCGCCCTGTTCTGCGTCGTGATCGCGGCGACGGCATACTACACGAATGTGGTGGGGTGGGTGTTGTACTTCGCGCTGAGTGAATTGATGTCGATGGTTGGAGTAGCGGTGAACGCGGCCGCCATTCTGCCACCACAGTCGGGGTTCAATGTCACGTCGTTTGCGCTGCAGGTGGTCTGTACCGGTGTGGTGATTGTCTCTTGCGCGTTGGTGCTCGACCGCGGGTTGCGCGCCGGTATCGAACGCTCGAGTCAGATCATCATGCCCGCACTGTATGTGATCCTGATTATTCTCATCGTGCGCGCCGTGACACTGCCTGGATCCGGTGCCGGGCTTCGCTGGTACCTCGGCAAGTTTCAGTGGAACGATCTCACCCCGAGTGTGATGGTGGCGGCAATGGGGCAAGCCATTTTTTCACTGTCGTTGGGTGGCACGTTCATGGTGACGTACGGGTCGTATCTCTCTGATGGTGAGGCGCTGCGTGGCAGTTCAGTGTGGACGGTGTTTGGGGACACCGCTGCCGGAATCATGGCGGGGCTGGTCATTTTCCCTGCCGTGTTCGCGTTCGGCCTGGAGCCCGCGTCGGGACCGCGCTTGTTGTTCGATACCATTCCCCGCGTGTTTGCGCAGATGCCGGGCGGCGCGTTTTTCGGACTGCTCTTCTTTCTCGGTCTGTTCGGCGCTGCCTATCTCTCCGATGTCGCGGCGTTCGAAGTGCTGATTGCCGGTGTTGTGGACAACACCCGTCTCACGCGTCGGCGGGCCATTTGGTTGACGGCGCTGATGGTGTGGATCGTGTCGCTCGTCCCGATGCTGAATCTCGACATTTTCGTGACGTGGGACCTGACCTTTGGCTCCGGCATGCAAACGCTTGGTGCGTTGCTCACGGTGTTGACGGCGGGATGGTTCCTGAAGCGTGGCGCGCTGCTGGAACAGTTCGGGGCGCCGGGGCTGGCCCGTGATGTTCTGGTGTCGATGGTGCGCTACGTCATCCCGTTTGCGATGCTGGCAGTTGGTTTCTGGTGGTTGTTGACCGATGTGCTGGGCGTGGTGAAAGGCGTGTAGCTGCGCGCATGTTCCCCCAAACATTGAACCGCAGGGGACGCGGAGGACGCAGGGAACGCTCTACAATCACCGGCGTCCCCGGCGCCCCCTGCGGTTCAATATGTCTGGTGGTCGGGATCTCGAGAGGGACAGACCCGCGACGCGCGCGTCGTCACGAATGGCCATGACCCGCGCAGCCCGCAGTAGTAGCTTCCCTGCATGTCCATATCCGCTAATCCCGCCGCGTATCCCATCGGAGTCGTAACCATCTCCGATCGCGCGAGTGCCGGGATCTACGAGGATCGCTCGGGACCAGCGATTGTGTCGGTGCTCGAGCGCTGGATCAGCAGCGCGTGGCAGCCGGTGGTTCGTGTGATTGCCGACGAGCAGCCGCTCATTGAAGCGACGCTTCGCGAACTGGCTGACGACCTGCACTGCCCGTTCATCGTGACCACTGGTGGCACAGGACCCGCGCCGCGTGACGTGACACCGGAGGCGACCATGGCCGTGTGCGATCGGCTGCTCCCGGGCTTCGGCGAACAGATGCGCGCCGTATCGGTGCGCACCGTTCCCACGGCGATCCTGTCGCGACAACTGGCGGGAACGCGGGGGAGCTCACTGATTCTCAATCTACCCGGCAAGCCCGCCGCAATCGAAGAATGCCTCGGCGCGGTGTTCGCGGCCATTCCCTACTGCATCGATATCATTGGCGGTCCGCGTTTCGAAACAACGCCAGGCGCGCCAACGGCATTCCGCCCGCAAGGAGTCTGACATGACGGTGTCCCCCGAACTGCTGAAAATTCTGGTCTGCCCCAAGTGCAAGGGCGATCTTGACCATCGACTTGCGCCACAGGAAGTCCTGATCTGTCGTGCTTGTCGCCTTGTGTACGCCGTGCAGGATGGCATTCCCATCATGTTGATCGACGAGGCGCGGGCGCTCGACGATGCTGAGTTCTCACCCGTGGCATGACTTCGTTGGCATACGTAACCCCTGGAGACAATTCAATGGATTCCCGTGATGTACTGCGTGATACCGTGCTGCGTCTGGTGCTGCGCGACCTGGCCGCATTGCAACGTGAAGTTACCGCCTATCCCGATGATGAGTCGCTGTGGCGTGTTGCACCGGGTATCACGAATTCCGGTGGCACGCTGGCGCTTCATCTGGCCGGCAACCTGCGTGGGTTCATTGGTTCGGTGCTCGGCGGCAGCGAATACGTACGCGACCGTGAGCGTGAATTCACGGCGACCGGCCTTTCCCGCGCCACGGTGATGCTGGAACTGGCCGACGCCCAGATCGAGGTGATGCGCGCGTTGAGCACACTTGATGTGGCGCGACTGGACACCGACTATCCGCAGACGCTGGCGGAGACGCATTTGCGCACCGATGTGTTCCTCATGCATCTGGCGTGTCACGCATCCTATCATCTTGGTCAGATCGACTATCATCGTCGTCTGATCACCGGCAACGGTGCCACTGCCAAAACGCTCAGCATTCCGGCGCTCGTGGAACCGTTGCCCGACTACTTATCCATATGAACGCGAACAACGCGACGCGCGACGCATGGCACGACGGCACGCTCGTGGTACATGCCGGGTTGCCGCCACAGAGGGCAGGGGCGCCGTATCTCCCCGGTCCCACGTTTGCTGCGCCCTATCATACGCCGGGCAATCCGGCCGACTCGGCGTTTACGTACGGCCGATTTCACAATCCCACGTGGCAGTTGTACGAACAGGCACTGGAGTCCATCGAGGGTGGCCCTGCCGTGCTGTTCCCATCTGGCATGGCGGCCAGTGCGGCGGTGCTGAGCACGGTGCTCAAGCCAGGCGACACGGTGGTGATGCCGGCCGAGAGCTACTACACCACGCGACTCATCGCGATGGAGCATTTTGCGCCACTGGGCGTTGTCGTCGTGACGGCGCCAACCGCCAATGAGGCGCAGCGCGCGTTTCTGAAGGGCGCCCGACTGTTATGGTTGGAGTCGCCAACGAATCCTGAACTGGACGTGTGCGATATCGCGGTGCTGTGCAATGCTGCGCACGCGGCGGGGGCGCTGGTGGCAGTAGACAACACGACGGCCACGGCGCTGGGTCAGCGGCCGCTGGCTCTCGGCGCTGACTTTGTGGTCGTGTCGGACACGAAGGCGATGACAGGTCATGCCGATGTGATACTTGGCCATGTTGCCACGAAGGATCCGCTGTGGGCAGAAACCATTCGGACGTATCGCACCCGCATGGGCTCGATTCCGGGGCCGATGGAGGTGTGGCTGGCCCATCGGTCACTGGGTACGCTGTCGGTGCGTTTGGCACGACAGTGCGCGTCGGCGCTGGACATCGCGACGTATCTGGCGGCGCACCCCACGGTGACGCGCGTGCGGTATCCCGGGCTGCCGTCCGATCCATCGTTCGCGACGGCGTCGAAACAGATGACGATGTTCGGACCGGTGATCGGGTTCGAACTGGCCGATCGCGAATCGGTAGAGCGATTTTTTGCCGCGTCGACGCTGGTGTTCGAGGCCACGAGCTTTGGTGGCATCCACACGAGCGCGGAACGTCGTGCACGCTGGGGCGCTGATGCCGTGAGCGAAGGGTTTGTGCGACTGTCGATTGGACTGGAAGACGTACGCGACCTGCTCAAGGACTTTGCGACGGCGCTCAGCGCGGTCCAGGGGGGCTGACAAACCGCATGTCAGACCCAATGGATCGTCGGGACTTCGTATCGGCGTCGCTGGCAGCCGGTGCCTCGCTGGTGATTCCTGAAGCAGCGCGTGCGGAATCGGTGGCCGCTGCGGCACTCGACACTGCGCTCCCGCCGTTTCCCTTCGCCGAGGTCGCCGTGGCGACGCTCCAGTCGCGCATGACGAATGGCACGCTCACGTCGCGCGCGCTTACGGCTGCCTATCTGGCACGCATTGCGGCCATCGATGTCGCGGGACCAACGCTGCGCTCGGTGATCGAGAAGAATCCCGACGCGCTCTCGATTGCCGCAGCGATGGACGCCGAGCGACGGGCCGGAAGGGTGCGCGGTCCGTTGCATGGTATTCCGGTATTGATCAAGGACAACATTGATACGGCCGATCGCATGCAGACTACTGCGGGTTCGTTGGCGCTGTTCGGGACACCGGCGCCGCGCGATGCGTTCATTGTGGAGCGACTGCGCGCCGCCGGTGCGGTGTTGCTGGGAAAGACCAACCTGAGTGAGTGGGCGAATTATCGTTCGACGCGTTCCACCAGCGGATGGAGTGGTCGCGGTGGACAAACGCGCAATCCGTATGTGCTCGACCGCAATCCGTGCGGCTCGAGTTCGGGCACCGGTGCCGCGATCTCGGCCAATCTTGCCGCGGTGGGCATCGGCACCGAAACGGACGGATCCATTATTTGTCCGTCATCCGTCTGCGGACTGGTGGGCATCAAGCCAACGGTGGGTTTGGTGAGTCGGAGCGGAATCATTCCGATTTCGACGACGCAGGATACGGCCGGGCCGATGGCGCGCACGGTGGCCGATGCGGCGGCGCTGTTGAGCGTGATCGCGGGCGAGGATGGGCGCGACGTGGCGACATCCGGCGGTGCGGGCAAGCGGGTTGCCGACTACACGTCGTTTCTTGACGCCAAGGCATTAACGGGCGCGCGCATTGGCGTGGCGCGTAATATGTCGGGGTTTCATCCGCAGGTTGATGCCGCGTTTGAACAGGCGATCGTGGCGTTGCGGGCCGCCGGAGCGGTGATCGTTGATCCCGCCGATGTGCCGACGGTGAACAAGACGGACGACGCCGAGTCGGACGTGCTGTCGTACGAGTTCAAGGATGGCATCAACGCATATCTTGCGTCACGTGGTTCGACAACGCGCATGAAGTCGCTGGCCGACGTGATCGCGTTCAATCGCGAGAACGCGTCGCGCGAAATGCCATGGTTCGCACAGGAGCAATTCGAGAAAGCGCAGATGAAAGGCCCGCTCAGTGATGCGAAGTATCGTGAGGCGCTGGTGACATGCCAGCGCTTGTCGCGCACGGAGGGAATTGATGTGGCGCTGGCGGCGCACAACGTCGAGGCGATTGTGGCACCGTCCAACGGACCGTCGTGGCCAATTGATCTGATGAACGGTGATCGCTACACGGGTGGCAATTCGAGTGTCGCTGCGGTCGCCGGCTATCCCAGCATCACCGTGCCCATGGGATTTGCGGGACCCTTGCCGGTTGGGCTGTCGTTCATTGGGACGGCGTGGGCGGAGGCCCGACTGATCGCCCTGGCCTATGCGTTTGAGCAGGCCACGCGAGCGCGACGTGCTCCCGCGTTTCTGCCTACCGTGCCGTTCACGCGATGATCGACGCCGCTGATGCTCCTGGGTTCCGTACCAAGGCGCTGGTTGGATCGGCGGTTGCGGTCACCATCGCGATTGCCGGATGGATGGGACTCTCCACCGCGACGCAGCGCGGCCTGGACCGTTTGGCGGCGATCGATCGGGCGCGCGCGCAGTGCGCTCGGTCGTGGATTGCCGCGCGGACGCCGACAGAAACGCTGATGGTGGATCGGATCGCGTTGGCCGACACGATCGACAAGCGTTCTGCGGAAGCACTCGACCGGTGTGGCGACCTGCGGGATCGGAGTACCAGGGTCTCGCGACCCAATCCGCGTGAGATGAACGGAGCACCCATGCCCAGGGGATTACGCTGATGGCCCGACGTCGCGGTCGCCGACTGCTGTTGGTGTTGGTGGTATTGATCGTGGCCGCCTTTGCCGTGGTGCCGGGGAAAGTTGACGGCGACATGAACAAGGTGTTGACCACAACGCCGCCAACGCCGTCGGCGGCGGCGCTGGCGTTGCACGCCGAGTTGTGGGTTGCCGACCTGCATGCGGATCAGTTGCTCTGGGCGCGCGACCCGCTCGCGCGCGGGACGCGCGGCCACGTGGACGTTCCCCGGCTGCAGGACGGCAACGTTGCGTTGCAAGTGTTTTCCGTGGTGACGAAAACACCGCGCGGTATCAACTACGACTCCAATACGGGCGACACCGACAACATCCTGTTGCTGGCCATAGCGCAACGGTGGCCCATCGCCACGTGGCGCAGTTTGCGGGCGCGGGCGCTGCATCAGGCAAGTCGATTGCACGATGCGGCCACGCGTTCACAGGGTGCATTGAGCGTTGTCGAGTCGCAGGCAGATCTGGCCGGGTTTCTGCAGCGTCGCACGGCGCAGCCGACATTGGTGGCAGGACTGCTGGCGATTGAGGGATTGCACGCGCTCGACGGCAATCTTGCCAACGTGGATACGCTGTATGCTGCCGGATTTCGCATGATGGGTCTCACGCATTTCTTTGACAACGAACTTGGCGGCAGTGCACACGGCGTCAGTCATGCCGGGCTCACGCCGTTCGGACGTGACGTGGTGACGCGCATGGAGCAACTCGGCATTATCGTGGATCTGGCGCACACGTCGCCGCAGATGAAAGTGGACGTGCTGGCGATGGCGAAGCGACCGGTCGTGGTGTCGCACGGCGGTGTGGCGGCTACTTGCCCAGGCCCGCGCAATCTCACCGACGATCAGCTTCGCGCGATTGCCGCGAACGGCGGACTGGTGGGAATCGGATATTGGGACGGAGCCGTGTGC
The DNA here is from genome assembly GCA_031370885.1 of Gemmatimonadaceae bacterium. Lineage (GTDB taxonomy): Bacteria > Gemmatimonadota > Gemmatimonadetes > Gemmatimonadales > Gemmatimonadaceae > Gemmatimonas. Next base: position 7,440 of record JANMRE010000377.1, on the reverse strand, counting down.
GAGATGACCGTGTCGTCCATCGTGAAGGCGATTCGGCACGCCGCCACGGTTATGGGTGTGCAGCACGTGGCGCTGGGTTCGGACTTTGATGGGGCTACGACCGAGCCGTGGGATACGCGCGCGCTTGCGCTCGTGACCGAGGGGTTGTTGCAGAGCGGATTTTCGCCCGACGATGTGCGTCGTATCATGGGAGGCAACGTGCTGGCGTTGCTGACGGCACTGTTGCCAAGCGGTTCGGGGAAATAGCGGCCGCTGTGCGGGCGTGACTGGCGGTCCGCACCGGGTGCACTACATTGGCGCCACCACTATGCGCCGAGGCATCCGGATGAACCGGCATCGCGGCCGGTTTTGTCTCAGCCGTCGCTGCGGCGGCCACGGTTCCAACCACCTGCCAGAATCTGCAGACGTTTTTACTCACCACCGCTGACAACGCGGTCTGCATTCCAGGCATGATGACCATCATGAATGCTCTGCGCACTACCTCGCAGAAGATTGGCGTGTTCACCGTGCCGGGGATGGCCTCGCGGGTGGCGCCGACGTCGCCACCCGCCGCGGTCGATCTGTACTTCCGGAGACGGCCTTCTGGGCGTTCACCGCGACAGCGGCTCAGCGACATGCGAGAACTGATCCGTCCGTATGGACGCACGCAGGCTCAGGTGTTTCCGACTGGGCAGTTCTTCAAGGGCGGCACGTACGGTACTGACGTGAACCTCTCTGTGACGACGAACGAAACCGAATGCTAATTGGAAGGGTTGCATTGATCGTAGCGCGTGAGCATGGCCGAGGCACGGAGGCGTTTCCGTGCCTCGCGTCCCGTGCGTTTTTCGGCCGCGGTGTCACGACCTGCGGGTTGCCACGGTTCAGGTGTGGAAATTGTCACTGCAGCAAAGCTGTTCATGAATGTCGTGTACTGCCGCTTGTACGGCGCTCGGAATTCTCATCGACTGAGGTGGGCGCGACCCCACCGCGGCTCCGGGATCGGTAACAAACCGAACATGCCGGATGCGGCTCGGAACGGCCATTCGGTGCGTGCAGTCGCTCCGTTGTGTGAGCGGATCGAAGCCCGTTGACAGTTCCGGAAGAGTCCTGCAACTTTGCCGAATTGCCTTGTTGGACATCGGTGCGTCAGCCGAATACAGGAGCTCAATCAGTGAACCGAGAACGGCGGGTTGAGATGTCCACGGCATGGTTGCTGGTTCTCGGACTGCCAATAGCTTGGAGCGCGTGCAGCAAAGGAAGCGGCAGTCTGACGTTGAACACATCGCCTCAGCCCGTCATTGAGCTTTCGTCGAAGGCATTCTCGTTCAACGCCATGTCGGGTGGTCCGAATCCGGCCAGTCAAGTCGTGTCCATTTCAAACACTGGAAATGGTACGCTCGCTGGTTTGACTACGGGAACGATCAGCTATGGCGGTGGCGCCAGCGCCTGGATATCTCCGCCTGTGCTCAATTCGTCTACCGGCAATATCGCGTTCACAATCAGCCTGCAGCCCATTGCCGGTACGCTTGCGCCTGGCAGCTATTCTGCGACGATTCCGGTGTTGTTGGCGGGTGCCTCGAACAGCCCACAGAATATTTCAGTGACGTTGACGCTGAGCGCCGGTGTCGTGCAGCGGTTGACGGTAAACGTTGCCGGTTCGGGCACCGTGGCGCTCACACCGGGATCACTTGCCTCGGGTACGTGCGGCACGATTGCAACGGCCACGTGCAGCGCCGACTATGTGCAGGGCGAAGCTGTTGTTCTGACTGCTATGCCAGCGGCCGGCGTGGCGTTCGTTGGATGGAGCGGCGCATGCTCTGGGATTTCCACCTGCAGCGTCACCATGGATCAAGCCCGGAGTGTGACCGCGACGTTCACGTCGAATACGCCGATAATCACGCTCTCAACGTCAGTGCTGACGTTTGGTGCGACTGCAGGATGTTCGAATCCGGCCAGTCAGATTATCACGGTAACGAACGGCGGAATTGGCACGCTCAGCGGATTGACCATCGGCTCGATTGCGTATGGCGCTGGCGCGTTTGGCTGGCTGCAATTGCCGGTATTGAACACTGCTACCGCTCCGGCAACATTTACTGTGCAGGTCAATCTCGGTGCCTTGGGAACCGGCACGTATACCGCGACAATCCCGATAGAGTCGACCATTGCCTCCAATAGTCCGCGCACCGTCACCGTCTCCCTGGTCGTTGCCCCGCAAGGCCCGGCAATTTCGCTCTCGCCAGAAATTCTGGTGTATAGCGGTCCCTGGAGAGGTGGCAATCCGGCCAGTCAATCGCTCGCGATTACCAACGGTGGCGGAGGCACGCTCACAGGGCTGAGCGTTGGTACCGTGAGCTACGGTCCGGGAGCATTCGGGTGGATACAGTCGGTAACATTGAACTCCCCTTCGGCGACCGCGTTGCTCACGGTGCAACCCACGATTGGCGTGCTCGACCCAGGCGTTTATACCGCCTTGATCCCGGTGCAGTCTGCAGTGGCGTCGAATAGCCCCAGAAGCGCCACGGCAACCCTGACTGTCGTGGAGCCGGTGCCAACCTCCGCGAAGCTGTTCGTGAATGGCGTTGAGTATCCAACCGCCGTCGAGTTCAAGTGGAACACGACGTATTCGATGGAGGTGCGCCTGTATGAAGCCGACGGCTCCCAGATGACGCGCCTGCCGCCGGGAAAGCTCATTTCCATGACCATGATTTTCGCGAGCTATGGCACAATCGGTCCTTCCGCATCAGTGACGGACGGATTCCACTTCACGGCCGTCATCGGCAATTCATCGTATGGTGGCGGCACCCTGACGATCTATTATGGAACCGCGTCCAACCCGACGACGCGGCGTCTGAGGGATATCAGTTTGACCGTCTCGTTTTGATGCCGCTCCGGGCGTTGCGTCTATGGATCGGACGCGACAACCACCGTCACTGTAATGCTGCGCGGGCTATTTGACGCCACACCGGAAATTACCGGAATGGTCGCCGTGTAAGTTCCCTGCGCCAGCACGCCCGTAGTCGCTCGAATACTCAGTGTCGCCGGTGCATTCGTTGTGTTCAATGTGGCCTGTAACCAGCCTGCTGCACCGGCTCCATAGGAGATCGTGCCGACCCCAATCCCAGAGAGCACCCCTCCTCCGCCATTGGTAATCGCGATCGTCAGCGCGGCGGGATCCGCTGCCGCCTGGTTCGCGTTGAACGATACGCTGGACGCCGAGAGCGCGATTGCCGGCGATGATAATACGAACGTCGCTGTCACGTCACGCGTCACGTCCATGAGAACATTGCAGGATCCCACGCCGGTGCATGTGCCGCTCCAGCCAGCGAACGAGAATCCGACCGCTGCAGCTGCGGTCAGCACGGTGCCCGTTCCCCGGACCCAATCACTGACGCATGTGACGGTTGCCGGGCTGAGACAGTAGCCAGTGCTGCCAGCTGGAATCCCTGGAGTCGGGCTCATCAATACCGATCCTGACCCTGCGATAGTGAGCGTCAGTCGCTGCAGTCCAAAAGGCGACACATTGAATGTCGCAGTGATGTTTTGTGAGCCGTTGGAAGCAGAACTCGACTGAATGGGAATCGTCGCGGTGTAAAGACCTGCTGGAAGCAAGAATGTGACGGGTTGAACAGTGACCGTAGCTGTAGGACTGGCGGTTGTGGAACTCAGAACCGGTGTTTGCAACCACGCCGTGGGTGCGGGACCGTATGCGATGGTTCCCGTAGTCAAGCCGGTCAAAATCCCGCTACCGCTGTTGAACACCGTGATGCCTTGGCTTACGGGATTCGCGCCGCCGCTAACCGCAGCGAACGACAGACTCGACGACAGGAGCGCGAGCGTCGGCGGCGAATTGCTGGTGACCGTGAAGGTCACGGCAAGCAACTGTGGGCTGTTCGATGCGATGGAGGCTTGTACGGGAATCGTCGCTGAATACGTACCCGCCGTGAGGCCCGCCGTGATCGGCTGCACCGTGAGCGTCGCGGAAGGGTTCGCCGTTGTTGCGCTCAACGAGGGAGTTTGCAACCAGCCGGACGCTCCGGCGCCGTAGTTAATCGTTCCCGTACTCAGACCGCTCAGAGATCCGCTACCGCTGTTGGAAATGGTGATCGACTGGCTCGCGGGATTCGGCGAGCCCGTGAGCGCCGTGTAGGTGAGGTTGGACGCAGAGAGCGATATCGTCGTCGGCGCCGACGCGGTAAACGTGGCCGTGACGTTGCGCGCCTGATCCATCGCGATGTTGCAGGCACCCGTACCGGAGCATGTACCGCTCCAACCAGAAAACGTGTTGCCCAACGACGATGCGGCGGTCAAAGCGACGGCTTGCCCCTGCGCGAAGTCGGCAACGCATGTTGCGCTCGCCGGGTTGACACACGTGCCGGTGCCGAGCGGGCTGAGTGAAACCGTGCCCGCTCCCGTGATCGTGAGCGTCAGTCGCTGCACGACCGGTGCACTGACGACGAACGTCACCGAAATACTCTGCGGACTGTTCTGCGCAACTGCGGACAACACCGGGATGTTCGCGGTGTAGGTACCCGCCGCAAGGGAGCCCGCGATCGCCCGCGCCGACAGTGTGGCGGACGGATTAGCTGTCGTGGCATCCAAGACCGGCAGTTGCATCCATCCGGTCGCGCCAGCTCCATAGGCAACGGAGCCAATGGTCAAACCGCTCAACGTACCGGCCCCGCTGTTGACGAGGGACACGGTCTGAACTGGAGGGCTCGCGCCGTTCACGGTGGCATTGAACGTCAGACCAGTCGGGGTCATCGAGATGGACGGCTTGCCGGAGGTGTCCATCGTGAGGCTCCCATCGCCGCCACTACAGCCGCTCCAGCACAACGCGACCGTTGCCGCCCGCAGGATGCCTGAAAGAGTCGCCGTGAGCCTTCGCCTGGTCATGGATCCTCGTCCCCACCGGACAATTCGATACTGAAGTTGGCCCTTTCGAAAAAGGAACGCGCTACGGCCAACCCTGTCAACACGGGGTCGACGCAGAGTTTCGAACCCGAGCCGATGCCTGTGCGTGATCGGCCGCCTCTTGAGAGCTTGCGAGAGAGGCAGCAGGTTCACTGTGTAGCTGTCAGCCGCGCGTGTAAGCCACCGCCATGCGGCACCACCAACCAACGGAGATGATGCCCCGGTGACGCCGCAGTCAGGAGAGCGAGCTTGTCCCGCCTGCCACGCATCGATGCGCGATGCGGACCGATTCTGCTCCACGTGCGGGTGGGTGGCTGGTGGCGCGACACCCGCGGGATCGGTCACACCCATCGCAGCGGACAATGCGGCTGCTGAGATCTGGAATGTGCAGCGCGAACGACTTCGGGACGCTACGCGTGGTCGGTACGAAATCATTCGACAGATCGGCGAGGGCGGGATGGCGGCAATTTTTCTCGCTCACCAACCGTCTCTCAAGCGCGATGTGGCCATCAAGGTAATGGCGCCCGGATTGCTCACGACCTCCGGCATGATCGAGCGCTTTCTCGCGGAAGCACAAACCATTGCCCAATTCCGCTGCCCGCACATCGTTCAAATATTGGAGGTCGAACGGGCCACAGACGACCTGTACTTCTTTGTCATGGAGTATATCCGTGGCAGTTCACTTGACCGCGTGCTCCGCGAGCACGGCCCACTGCCACTGGAGGTGGTCCGGGCAATGCTTTATGAGGCCGGACAGGGACTCGCGTACGCCCATCGGCGCGGCGTCATTCATCGCGATGTCAAGCCGTCCAATATCATGCTCGATTCGGAGGGCCTGTCCATCCTGACGGATTTCGGCATTGCTAAACAATCGGATATCGACGGCGTCACGCAGTCTGGCGCACGCGTGGGCACACCAGCATACATGAGTCCAGAGCAGTGCAACAGCAGCCCCCTCACGTGGGCATCAGACCAGTACTCGCTCGGAGTTGTGGCGTACGAATTGCTATCGGGCCGTCCTCCCTTCGAAGGCAAGAGCTTTGAAATCGAAGCGGCCCACGTGTCGCGTACCCCACCGCCAATAGCGCTCGCTGGCGTTGCCTGCCCCGCCGACGTTGCGATGGCGATTGAGCGCATGCTCGCGAAACAACCGGACCAGCGCTGGCCCAGCATGTCTGCGGCGTTGCAGGCCATCGGCGGCAAGGCGCTTGATGACGTCGATCCGCTTCGGGGCTCACTTGCGCGTATCGCACAGCAGTCGATGATGCGGAACGCGAGGTTCTCCGGCGCACCGCATTCTGCTCCTGCGAACGTCGATCGCTTGACGCTCCAGCGTTTTCCAGGCGTGCTCCATCCGGGCGATGTGGCGCAACTCGCAGCGAGTGCCCTTGGGAGGGATGTGGTGGCGATCGAGACCGACTCACTGGTGCCCCTGGAGGAGGGTGCACGCGGAATTGAGCTGACCGCATCCACCATCCCGTCCCGGCCTGACGGCTCCGCCGCTCAGTCAACGGCGGCACGTTGGATGCCGAACGCATTGTTGATCTTCTCGGTCGTCGGGAGTGTGATTCTGGCGGCCCCGATGATGCGGTCCGCAGGTCTTCGCCCCACCGATGCTTCGCCTGTCGCGTTGGGATCCGGGATGGGTGTTAGCGAAGAATCCGACGACGGCGACACCCGTCCGACTGCTGGCGCGGTCGCGCGCGACTCTACGTCTGCACCACGCTCGACTCGGGAGCTACTGCCGTCAGCACGTGACCCGAGATCCGCAACCGCAGCGACGTTGGATGCCGTCGTCATCTCACGCATTATTGTGGACTCTCCGCAGCCCTTGCAAGAACTGATGGTTGGTGAGTCGATAGTGCTCTCGGCCCATGCCATGTCGGCGTCCGGCGCACGCGCACCCGCGTTGATCACTTGGAGTATCTCGGACAGCACCGTGGCTCGGCTCCAGGGATCATCGGTGCTGGCTGCCAGGGCCCCGGGACGCGTACGGGTGCGGGCGTCGATCGCCACGGCCGGAATCGAGAAGGAACACGTCGTGGTGATCGTCGCACCATCATTCGTCGCTACACACGCGTCCGATTCCCTGCCACCGGTCGGCGGTCGCACCGCCGAGGTGACGCCTCGTGTGCCAACAGCAGCGCAAGAATCGAAAGTGTCGCAACGGGAGGATATTCCCCTGTCGCCGGCAGACGTTCGTGCGGAACCCATGTTGCGCGCCGCGATGGCCACGCACGCGGCCATGCTTCAGAAGGCTGACATCTCCGGCATTCAAGCCGTGTATCCCTTGGAGAACGCGATCGATCGCGCCAATCTTTCCAAGCTCACGGTCATTCTCAGAACCCGTGAGTATCGAACGCAGGTCGATGCTGAACCGGTCGTGGTGAGCACGCCGGTGATCACCGCCAGTCAGGCCACATGGAGTTACAGTATTCGTATTCGATGGCGCAACAACTTCGGCGCGAATATGAGCGAGATCGTGAAGTTCGATGTGCGCTTTGAACGGACAGACAACGCCTGGCGCATCACCAGCGCCCGAATCATCGG
>JANMRE010000552.1:0-21173 GCA_031370885.1 Gemmatimonadaceae bacterium | reverse complement strand
CTCGTCGCCGTCACGCTTGGAACGGCCAACGACGCACAACGGCTCGACTCCATCGACAGCCCGAGTGAGACGACGCGCACGTTCATGCTGCACTACAACTTCCCGCCGTTCTCGACGGGTGAAGTTCGCCCGATGCGTGGCACCAGCCGTCGCGAAATCGGTCACGGCAACTTGGCCGAGCGCGCACTGCAGGGCGTGTTGCCCGACTTTGCCGACTTCCCGTACACGATTCGTATCGTGTCCGAAGTGCTGGAGTCAAACGGGTCGTCGTCAATGGCGTCGGTGTGCGGTGGCTCGCTGTCGCTGTTCGATGCCGGCGTGCCGATGAAGGCGGCGGTTGCGGGTGTCGCCATGGGACTCATCAAGGAAGGCAAGAAGTACGCGATCCTCACCGATATTCTGGGCACCGAAGATCATCTCGGCGACATGGACTTCAAGGTGGCTGGCACGAAGGATGGCATTACGTCTATTCAGATGGATATCAAGATCGAAGGGCTTGATATCAAAATCATGGAAGAGGCGTTGGCGCAGGCCCGTGAGGGTCGTCTGCACATTCTCGGTGAGATGGACAAGGCGCTCGCCGCGCCGCGTGGTGAAATGTCCAAGTACGCACCGCGCATTGTCACCGTGCAGATTCCGGTGGACAAGATCGGCGAACTGATCGGTCCGAAGGGCAAGAACATCCGCGGCATTCAGGATGAGACCGGTGCCGAGCTGTCGGTGGACGATGATGGTACGGTCACCATTGCCGCCGTGGGCGCGGAGTCGATGGAGCGGGCTCGCCAGATGGTGCAGGCCATGACCGCGGAAGCGGTGGTGGGCGAGACGTACGAAGGCACGGTGAAAACCGTGACGGCGTTCGGCGCATTCATCGAGATCATGCCCGGCACCGAAGGGTTGTTGCACGTGTCCGAAATGAAGCATGAGCGCGTTGAAAAGCCCGACGACGTGGTGAAGAAGGGTGATCGCGTCACGGTGAAGCTCATCGACCGCGATGAGCGGGGACGGATGCGGTTGTCGATGAAGGCACTGTTGCCACGGCCAGAGGGCATGCCGGAAGAGACGCCAGGCGAGCGTCCGCCGCGGCGCGACGACGGTGCCGATCGTGGTGGACGCGGTGGTGGTGATCGCGGCGGACGGAGCGGTGGTGGTCGCGACCGGCGCTGACGCGCCCGCACTGCACCGTACGGAGCTCCCCAATGGACTGACCGTGCTCTCGGAAGCCGTTCCGGGTGCACGGTCGGTTGCGTTTGGCGCCTGGGTGCGAGCGGCCACGTTGCATGAGCAGCCCGAAGAAATGGGGGTGTCCCATTTTCTCGAGCACATGGTGTTCAAGGGCACCCGCACGCGAACGGCGCAACAGATCGCCCTGTCGCTGGAAACGCTTGGCGGATCACTCGACGCGTACACCGAACGCGAACACACGTCGTTTCAGGCGCGGGTGCTCGATGAGCACTTGGCCGAGGCGGTGTCGGTGATTGGCGATCTGATCTTCGAGCCGTTGCTGCGTCCGAGTGACCTCGCGCTCGAGCGGAAGGTGATTCTCGAAGAGATCAGCATGGTGGATGACACACCGGACGATGTGATCTTCGACGTGCACAACCGGACGTTGTGGGGCGCGCATGCGCATGGGTTCCCGATCCTCGGCACGCGCGAGACCGTGCAGGCGTTGGATGTGCCGCATCTGCAGGCGTTGCATGCGCGGGCGTATCATCCGGGGCGACTGGTGGTTGCCGCCAGTGGTCATGTCGAGCACGACGCGCTCGTGGACACGTTACTCGCGGCCGGCTGGGGCGATCGCGTGGTAGGCGACATGCGTCCGTTCACGGTGCCCGCCGCTCTCCCTGTCGCGCCCCAGACGCATCATGTGCGTCGCAAGGATATTGCGCAAACGCACGTGGTTCTGGGCAGCGCGTCGCTGGCCCATGGCGACCCGCGTCGGTACGCATTTTCGCTCCTCGACATGTTGCTGGGTGGCGGGATGAGTTCACGGCTCTTTCAGCGCGTCCGTGAGGAACTCGGTCTTGCCTACAGCGTGCACACGTTCAGTTCGTCGTACGCCGACACGGGTGTCCATGGGGTGTACCTCGCCAGTGCTCCAGAGACGGCCCAGGACGCACTCAACGCCGTGCGGGAGGTGCTGGTGAAGGTTGTGGAAGACGGGCTGCCAGAGGCCGAACTGGCGGCCGGTAAGCGACAGTTGCGCGGTCAACTGGTGCTCTCCATGGAGGGTGTGTCCTCGCGCATGTACCGGGCAGCAACTACCGCCCTGTACGGCGAGCCGCACCGCACCATTGAGGAACTGCTGGCCCTTGTCGATGCCGTCGACAGCGCGACGGTCCTCGAGGTCGCCCGCGCATTTTTTGATCCCATGCAGCAGACTATTGTCAGCCTCGGCCCCAAGGCCGTTCGCTAAGTACAATTCACTCTCCAACGTTCCCGGCCCATGCGTATCGGCGTACCCAAGGAAATCAAGACAAACGAGAATCGCGTGGCCCTGGTCCCTGCCGGTGCCGAGGCACTCGCCGCCAGTGGTCATCAGGTGTACATCGAAACCGGTGCGGGCATCGGAAGCGGCTTCGAGGACGACGACTATCGTTTTGTAGGCGCGACGATCGTGCCGGATGCCGCGACGGCCTGGGGCCATGCCGAATTGCTGCTCAAAGTGAAGGAACCGATAGCCGCAGAATGGGAATTTCTGCGCCGCGAGCTGACGCTGTTCACCTACTTCCACTTCGCCGCCGACGAAGCGCTCACGAACGCGCATCTGGCCAGCGGGGCAACATGCATTGCCTATGAAACGGTTGAACTGCCTAATCGCGAATTACCCCTGCTCACGCCCATGTCCGAGGTCGCTGGCCGGATGGCGGTTCAGGAAGGCGCGAAGTATCTGGAGAAGCTGTACGGTGGGCGCGGCGTGTTACTCGGTGGCGTGCCGGGAGTGGCACCGGCCAAGGTCGTGATTCTGGGTGGCGGTGTCGTGGGGATCAACGCCGCCAAGATGGCGGCCGGACTGGGCGCGAAAGTCGTGGTACTCGACCTCTCACTCGAGCGTCTGCGCTACCTCTCGGATGTCATGCCGGCCAATGTGCAACTGGTGCATTCCAATCGGCACAATATCCTCGAACAGATTTCGACGTGTGACTTGGTGATCGGCGGCGTGCTGATACCGGGTGCGAAAGCGCCGAAACTGGTGCGCCGGGAAGATCTCAAGCGCATGCGCCCGGGGGCGGTGATTGTGGACCTGGCGGTCGAACAGGGTGGCTGCATTGAGACGATCCACGCCACCACTCATGAGAACCCGACATACGTCGTAGACGGCATCATTCACTATGGTGTCGCCAACATGCCGGGTGCGGTACCGCGCACCTCCACGCTGGCGCTCACCAATGCCACGTTGCCCTACACGCTGCAGTTGGCAAACAAGGGGTGGAAGCGCGCGCTTCGCGAGAACGGCGCGCTTCTCAAGGGTCTCAACATGACCGGTGGCCAGGTGACGTATCAGGGCGTCGCCGACGCCTTCGGAATGGCTTTCGCGGAACCCGCCGGATTCCTGGATTAACCGACCGTGGCGACACCGGTCGCTCGTCGCGACCCGTGTCTTCACGGCAGGGGAACGTGCGCTAGGTCACGCTGCCACAACAGCTTGTTCGCTCTCGTGTAAACCGATACATTATCGCTACCGTAGCACCTGTTGTCCCCAATTCGGCGCCCCGCGCCGGCGAGCCCCATCTGGATGTTTTGGCCTTTCAATAAGGCGAATTCGCTGTTCCCGGCGAACGCCATCGCGGTTGATCTTGGCACTGCCAATACGCTCATCTATGTGAAGGGCGAAGGCATCGTGCTGAATGAACCGTCAGTGGTCGCGCTCGATCGCGAGACCAAGAAGATCCGCGGGGTTGGGCTGGAAGCGAAGCGCATGCTGGGACGCACGCCGGAGGGCATCATGGCCGTGCGCCCCATGAAAGACGGGGTGATTGCCGATTTCGATGTGACGGAAAAAATGCTGCGCTATTTTCTCACGCTGGTGATCGACAAGCATGTCTTCAAGGTGAAGCCGCGTGTCATCGTGTGCGTGCCATCGGGCATTACCGAAGTGGAGAAGCGCGCCGTGCGTGACTCGGCGCTCGGGGCCGGGGCGAAGGAAGTGTTCATGGTGACCGAACCCATGGCGGCGGCCATTGGTGTGGGACTGCCCGTGGAGTCACCCACGGGCAATATGGTGATCGATATCGGTGGCGGCACGACCGAGATCGCCGTCATTGCGCTGTCGGGCATCGTGAGCGACACCTCCATTCGCACAGGTGGTGACGAACTCGATGTGAGCATCGTGCAGTTCATGCGCAAGAATTACAATCTGTTGATTGGGGAACCCACGGCGGAACAGATCAAGATTCAGATCGGGTCGGCGTATCCCGTCGGGGATGAACGCGAAATGGAAGTGAAGGGGCGCGATCTGGTGTCGGGCATTCCGAAAACGGTACGCGTGCATTCGAGTGAGATTCGCGAGGCGGTGCAGGAACCCATCCAGCAGATTGTCGATGCGGTGCGCCGCGCATTGGAGATTACGCCACCGGAGCTCGCGTCGGATATTGTGGATCGTGGCATCGTGATGACAGGTGGTGGCGCGCTGATTCGCGGACTCGATGTGCTGCTCAGTCAGGAAACCGGATTGCCGATTCACGTCGATGAGGATCCGCTTACGTGCGTGGTGCGCGGCACGGGCAAGATTCTCGACGACGAAGAGAAGTACTGGTCGGTTCTCACGACCTGACGGCGCCGTGGCTCGCGGCGTTCGCAGCAGTTCCGTTCTCGGTGGAGCACGGCTCGATAACGGGCTGCTGTTCGCCTGCCTGGCGCTGAGTCTGATCGCGCTCGTCATGCCGCGTCGGTTCCGCGACAGCGTGGCCGGTGTGCTGCGCGGTTCGGTGCTCGCCCCGCTGGTGGCGCTGGAGAGTCGCGCATCCGGCGTGCGCGCCGCCATCACCTCGCGCGATGACCTGCTGATATCCCGGGGCCGCACGGCCACGGAGTCGCTGAACGTGCGCGCCGTGGCCGACGAGAACATCACGTTGCGTCGGTTGATGGGACTGTCCGCCCGACTCGAGGACGGCTTTGTCGTGGCCGAGCTCCTGCCGCGACGCGGTGTGGACGACGACTTCACGCTCACGCTGAATGTGGGAGCGGGTGCCGGTGTCGAAAAGTTTGCGCCCCTCGTCACCGCCGATGGGCTGGTCGGCATGGTCGAACGCGTGGATGCCAACACCGCATTCGCGATCACCTGGGCGCATCCCGATTTCGCCGTCAGCGCCATGAGTGTCGACAGTCGGGCCTTCGGGATTGTGCAACCGCACCTTGGCCGCGGCGTTGAACGGTTGATGTTGGAGTTGAAAGGCGTGCCATTTCGCGACAAGCTCGATTCGGGCGCCGTGATCGTGAGCTCCGGATTGGGCGCCACGTATCCGCGCGGCATTCCGGTTGGCGTGGTTATCGGCGAGATCTCGACGCCGGAGAAATGGGCGCGCACGTACCTGTTGATGCCGGCGGTCCTGCCGGCCAAGATTGGTCCGGTGTTGGTGTTGCGCGCCGACCGCAGTGCGCGCGGTGTGAACCAGATCTGGACCAACGTCGCGTCCGCCGACAGCGCAGCCCGTGCGATTGCGGCGGCCGGCGATTCGGTTGCGCGACGAGCGGCGCTCGATGAGTTGGCGGCGCGACGGGTCGCACTGGACTCGGCGTTGGCGGACAGTGTGTCACGGGACACGTTGCGCGGCGCACCGCCAACCGTCCGCCTGCCCCTGGCCCGTCCTGACAGCGGGAAGGCCGACAGCATTCGTCGCGCGCGCGCCGACTCCACGCGCCCTCGGATACCCACCGTCCCGCCTCCGGCCGCGCGCAGCGGACCGCCTCCCGCGCACGAACTGCACTGACGCTATGGCAACCGCACTCCCCCAGTCCGGTTTCGCTTCGGCCACGCGCGCCGTGGTCGGATTTGGCCTGCTGATCGCGGCGCACTTCGCGCTGCGTCCGCTCATCGCGTCAAACGCCAACGTGGATTTTCTGTTGATCGCGATATTGTTTTCCGCCGTGCGCGTGCGACCTGGACTTGCGGCACTGCTCGGACTTGTCGCGGGGATGACGGTCGATGCGCTGGCGCCATCCGCGTTTGGCGCCGCCGCATTGGCGATGACGATGGTGGCGTTCGCAGCGAGTCGTGTGAAGGCCGTGTTTTTTGCCGATCATGTGGCCCTCACCGGTCTCTTCGTCTTTCTGGGCAAACTGTTGTTCGACGCGCTTTTTGCAGCGGTCAGCGGAGGCACCCGCGGCATGGCGCTGGTGGTGCAGTTGCTGCTCTGGACCCCACTGTCGGCGGCGCTCACGGCGGCGGTGGCAGTGTTGCTGCTGACGCTGTTCAAGCCGCTCTACCGACCGGCCAGTTGAGGATGGCATTGTGAGCTATCATCCGAACGACGTGTTGCGACGGGCTCGCATCACCCGCGGAGTGCTCTTTGTGGTTTTCTTCGGCCTCAGTGCGGCATTCTTTCGCACCCAGGTGCTGCAGAACGCACAGTACACGTTACAGTCGGAGAACAACCGGTCGCGGGACGTGCCGCTGCCCGGCGCGCGCGGCACGATTTACGATCGCCATGGCGAGATCATCGCCGAAAATCTGCCGGGATATCGCATCCTCATGCTGAGTCCGACGGAAGATTCGTTGCGATCGGCATTGCGCACCCTGGCGAAGATCGTGCCCATCGATTCGGCGCAGCAGGAACTGGCTGTTGGTCGTTTTCGCCGGGCACCGAAAAGCCCTGCCGAGATCTTCAATGATGCGTCGTTTCAGGTGGTCTCGGTGCTCGAGGAGCGGCGTGTCGAGTTTCCGGGGTTGATCATCCAAAGCGCCCCGAAGCGGTACTATCCCGATGCGGAAGCGATGGCGTCGCTTGTCGGCTACACGGGGGAAATTTCGGAAAAAGAACTCGCCTTGCCGGCCTATGACGGATACAAGGCGGGACAACAGGTGGGCAAGCAGGGCATCGAAAAGCAGTACGAAGAACAATTGCGGGGTCGGGAAGGGCATCGCTATGTCGAGGTCGACGCGCGGAATCGGGTAGTTCGCGACGAGGGCGTCCGACCCGACGAGCCCGCGCAAGCGGCGCCGCCGCTGCGAACGAATATCGATCTTGATCTGCAGCGATATGCGCACGCGTACTTCGGTGATTCGCTGCGGGGCGCCATCGTCGCACTCGATCCGCAAACCGGCGGCGTGTTGGCGAGTTACAGCGCGCCCTCCTACGATATCAATCGATTCATCGGGGGCGTGGCACCGAAGTACTATGCCAGCCTGCTCGCCGATCCGAAACGTCCGTTGCTGAATCGCGCCCTGCAGGGCCTCTACGCGCCGGCGTCAACGTGGAAGCTGGCCACCGCCGTGATCGGACTGCAGCGTGGCCTGGTGACGATGGACACCCGCATGCCACAACCGTGTAACGGTGGCTACTACCTTGGTCGCGTGTTCAAGTGCTGGGATAAGCGCGGGCATGGGGCAGTCACGCTGGCGCAGGCGATTGCGAAGTCGTGCGATGTGTACTTCTACCAACTGGGGCTCAAAATTCAACTCGCCAACCTGTTGGCGGGTGGTGTGAAGCTGGGTTTTCGCGATCGCACCGGCGTGGATCTTCCCGGCGAGTATCGTTCGATCTGGCCCGAAGGCATCGAGTACTTCAACAAGAAGTATGGCAAGGGTGGCTGGAATCCTTCGGTGGTGCTGAGTCTTGCCATCGGACAGGCGGATAATTCGCAGACGCCAATGAACATGGCGCGCTTCTATACCGCGCTCGCGACCGACGGTGCGGCGGCACAACCGCAGATTGTTTCCCACGAACCGGTTCGCACACAGATTCTCAATCTACCCAAAAACCAGTTGGACGGACTGCAACTGGCACTCGCGGATGTCGTCTCGCGCGGTACGGCGGCCGGCGCGCAGATTGAAGGCTTGCTGATCGCCGGCAAAACGGGAACCGCGCAGAACCCGCCCCACCCCGACAACGCCTGGTTTGTCGGCTACGCGCCGCTCGACCATCCGAAAATCGTGGTGGCCGTCATTCTTGAGGAGGGCCTTCACGGTTCGGCCGCGGCCAAGATCGCCACCAAAATGATGGAACGCTTTCTGAAAACGAAAGGCCTCACCCTCAAATCGGTGACGAACGACTAGTGGCCCTTCCATTACGCCGACAGGGCATTGACTACCCGCTGCTCATTCTTGCGCTGCTGTTGACGGCGTTCGGGATCTCCATGGTCTTTTCGGCGGGCCAGACCGATGCACCCGCCAATTTCCTGCGCAATTTGTGGCAGCGGCAACTCGGCTGGTTTGTGGTGTCGCTGGCCGCGTGTTTTGTCGTGACGCGTGGATCGGTGCGTCTGATCGAATGGAGTGCCTGGCCGCTGTATGTGTTCAGTTGTGCCTTGCTGGTGCTCGTGTTGTTTGTCGGCACCGGCGCCGGTACCGCCGCCAGCATGAAGAGTTGGTTGAGTATCGGTGGCGTGCGCATTGGCCAGCCCGCGGAATTGGCAAAGTTTGCCACGGTCCTCATGCTCGCGCGCGTACTTGCCGCGCGGCGGGATCAACCGCGGGCGCTTGTGGAGTTGTGGCAGCCCCTCTTGGTGGTGGGCGTCCCGTGGATGCTGGTGATGGCACAGAAGGATCTGGGCACGGCCATCGTGTTCATTGGCATTTGCTTCGCCATGCTGTTCTGGGCCGGTGTATCGTGGCCGTTGCTTATCATGCTGGCCAGTCCCGGTATCAGTCTCGTTCTGGCTTTCAGCACCGGTGCGTGGGGCGCGTGGTTTTTTCTGTTGTTCGCGCTGATGCTGTGGTACCGACCGTACCTGTTGGAAGGCGTGGCGTTGATGCTCGCAAACGTGGGAATGGGTATCGTTGCACCGATCCTTTGGGAGAGACTCAAACCATTTCAACAGCGTCGCCTGCTGGTGTTCCTCGATCCATCCTATGATCCGTTGAATGCCGGTTACAATATCAATCAGTCGAAAGTGGCCATCGGATCGGGCGGCTTGTTTGGAAAAGGCTTCACCCTCGGCAGCCAGAAACGCCTGCAATTTCTTCCCGAACGACACACGGATTTTATTTTTTCGGTCGTGGGCGAGGAACTGGGATTCATCGGCGTGTCAATCGCGCTGTCGCTCTTCCTCGCGCTGTTCTTGCGGACAACGCGGGTAGCGACCCGGGCCAGTGATGCGTTTCCTGGTTTGGTCGCGATCGGCATTGCCTCGGCCTGGTTTGTGCACGTGACGGTAAACGTTGGTATGACGCTTAACCTGATGCCGGTCACCGGTATTCCGTTGCCGTTTTTCAGCTATGGCGGCTCATTCCTGCTGGTAAGCTGGCTTGCCGTTGCCGTGCTGCTGCGTATCTCGGCCGAGGGCCGTGGACTGCCAGACGCAATTGGTTTGTAGTGGCTGTGAGTAGTTGGGTTCCTTCGCCTACGTGGTTCGGCGTGTCTTCGGTCACGCCGACACCACCAACGCACGTGGGCGCAAGGCCTAGCCACCGTGGGGCAGATTCTCGATCTTACGCCACCTATGGCTTGGTTCCGGAAGGAGAAAAAACCACGACAGCCGCGCCGCGAGCGCCTCGAGATTCCCCCCGATACCTGGGAGAAATGCGAGGCCTGTGGGCATACCGACATCCGCGACATGTTCCTGCGGAATTTCAACGTGTGCCCGGAGTGCGATTATCACCGACGCATGCGCGCGTGGGACTACGCGTCGATGCTGCTCGATGAAGCAACCATTGGTGAGCATGGCGGCGAGCTGCGGTCGGTCGACCCTCTTGGTTTTCCTGACTACCCCGCGCGCCTGAAGCGAGCGATTGCCAGTGCGGGTGACAGTGACGCGATCTTGACGGTGACTGGTCTCATGGAAGGCTTACCGGTCGGGATCGGCATCATGGATTTTGCGTTCATGGGCGGCTCGATGGGCTCAGTCGTGGGTGAGAAAATCGCCCGACTCGGACAGCGCTCTCTCGAAAAAAAGCATCCGCTGGTCATCATTTCCGCATCGGGCGGCGCTCGTATGCAGGAAGGCGTGCTGTCGCTCATGCAGATGGCGAAGGCGGCGGCGGTGCTGTCGCAACTGGCTGAGCGTCGCATCCCCTACGTGTCGATATTGACCAATCCAACCACAGGCGGCGTGAGCGCCAGTTTCGCGATGCTGGGCGATTCGATTCTTGCCGAACCGGGCGCGGTGATTGGATTCGCCGGGCCGCGGGTGATCAAGCAGACGTTGGGACAGGACCTTCCAGAGGGTTTTCAGACCGCCGAATTCCTGGTTGATCACGGCATGGTCGATAGCGTGGTACACCGCAAGGAACTGCGGTCGACAGTGAGTCGGCTGCTGCGACACATGACCGGCCGTCCTGCGGCTGCTGGACACGCGTAGGTCCGCTGACGACCGAACCGTTGCCACCGCGTCGTGTAGTCCGTGTCGCCGCGTCCGGTGCCGACACGGCGGAATCGGATGCGGATCGGCAGTCGACGTTGGCGTATCACGGATCGCTGGCGAAACTGTTCGCGCGTACCGGCGGTGCGTGGCGGCTCGGACTGGAACGCATGGCGGCACTGCTGGACGCGTTGGGAAATCCGCAGCGGTCGTATCCGGTGTTTCACGTGGCCGGTACCAACGGGAAAGGCAGCACGCTCGCCACTCTGGATGCGCTCATGCAGCACGCGGGTCTGCGCGTGGGCCGATACACCTCTCCGCATCTGGTCGATTTCTGTGAACGGGTGGTGATCGAGGGTCGACCCATGGCGCACGACGCGGTCAGTCAATGGCTCACCGCGCACGAGCCGTTGCTCACGACCCTGGGCGCGACATTCTTTGAAGCGACAACGGCGATGGCCTTCTCGCACTTCGCGGCGGCCGGTGTCGATGTCGCCCTCGTTGAGGTGGGGCTGGGCGGCAGATTGGACGCTACCAACATGGTCGAACCGATCGCGGCCGCGGTCACCCAGATTGGCTACGACCATATGGAGTTTCTCGGTGATTCACTGCCGCAAATTGCGCTCGAAAAAGCGGGAATCTTCAAACTCCGGTCGGCGGCAATTGTCGGCGAGACGCGTCCGGAGATTCGCGATTTGCTTGTCGCGCGAGCCGACGCCGTTGGAGCGTCCCCCGTGCTGGTCACCGGTCGTGATTGGCAGGTGCGAGACATCAGCATCAGCGAGTGGGGCACCACATTCACCCTCGACACGTCGGAGCGCTCGCAGCGACTGACGACACCGCTGGTCGGCACCTTTCAAGCGCACAACACGGCGGTGGCGCTGGCGATGTTGAAGGGTGCAGGCGAGCGATGGGCACACATTGCCGACGAGGCCGACACCGGGCTCGCGAGTGTACGCCTGTCTGGTCGATTCCATCATTGGGGGCGCTGGCTCTTTGACGTCGCCCACAACGCGGACGGTGCAGCGACGGTGGTGGCGAACCTGCGCGCCACGGGGCTGCCGCATCCGGTGGTGGCAGTGGTCACCGTGCTCCGTGACAAAGACTGGCGCGGGATTTTGCAGGCCGTGGCGACCGTAGCCGACCGTATCGTGCTGACATCCGCCCCGACTGCACCGGCCTCACGCGCCTGGGACCTGAATGAGGTGGACGCGTGGGCGCGCGGGCAATCGATGTTCGCCGATCGGATCGACGACTTCGATGAAGCGCTGCGCCGAGCCGAATCGATGGGAGCGACCATTCTCGTGACCGGCTCGTTTCACACGGTGGGAGACGCGATGGAACGGTTGCAGGTCGATCTGTCAAACCGGTAGCTTACCCGGATGCCTCCGAAGCCACTGCCGGGGTTCCGCGACTTCTACCCGGAGCAACTCGCTGAACGTACCCATATTTTCGACACGTGGCGCCGCGTCGTGCGGCGCTACGCGTTTCACGAGTATGACGGTCCACCGCTCGAACCACTCGACCTGTACACACAAAAGAGCGGTGAGGAGATCGTCACGCAGCTGTATCACTTTATCGACAAGGGTGATCGGCCCGTGGCCCTGCGTCCGGAAATGACCCCCACACTCGCCCGGATGATCGGAGCGCGGGCGCAAACGCTGCGCAAGCCGGTACGATGGTTCAGCATACCGCAGCTGTTCCGATACGAGCGCACGCAGAAGGGACGTCTGCGCGAACATTTTCAGCTGAATGTCGATATCGTCGGGGAGCACGACGTACTGGCCGATGCCGAATTGTTGTCGGTCGCCATCGACATCATGCGCGCGTTCGGACTCACCGCCGCTCACGTGCGCGCGCGGGTGAGCGACCGACAACTCCTGAACAGCGTGCTATGCCACCTCGCGATTCCGGAAGCGATCTGGCCCGCGGTGTACGCCGTACTCGACAAGTTGGAGCGGCAACCGCGCGACGTGTCTGACGCCAAGCTGGCAACGGCCGGCGTGTCCGACGCCGCGCGCGAGGCGATCCTCGGATTCGCCACGTTGGATTTTCACACGCTGCAGACAACGTATGGGGGGTCGGCGGTGGTCGCGCCCCATCTCGCACGATTCGCCGAGTACCTGGCGCACGCCGCCGCCCTTGGTGTCGCGGACTGGATGCAGTTCGATCTCACCATTGTGCGCGGGTTGGCCTATTACACTGGCATTGTGTTCGAGCTGTTTGACGCGGTCGGAGAATTTCGCGCGATCTGTGGCGGCGGTCGCTACGACACCCTGCTCGCGTCGCTGGGCGGAGTAGACCTTCCGGCGCTGGGATTCGGCCTGGGTGACGTCGTGCTGGGGGAGTTGCTGCGCGCACGGGGGCTCATGCCCACAGTCGAGAGTCGCCCCGACGTCTGGGTGATTCAACAACCCACTGATCCGACCTTTCCACACGAAATGCTGACCACGGCAACCGCACTTCGCGGGATGGGATTCAACACCGAGTACACCTTGCGACCGCAGAGAATGGAGCGTCAACTCGAAGCCGCGAGAAAGGCGGGCTCGCGGCTGGTGGTCAAGGTGACGTGTGCACGCGACGACGCGATACCAGTGCGGGTCATGGATCGCGCGCAGGAGGGCCAAGGCTACGAGAGTATTGAAGCCTTCATCCAGTGGGCTTCTTCGACGACCAGGATCGCGACATGAGTGATGACAAGAAGTTGCCGACGCGCGCCGAGAACTTCAGCGAGTGGTACAACGAACTCGTATTGCGCTCGGAGTTGGCAGACTACTCGCCGGTGCGCGGATGCATGGTGATTCGCCCATTGGGCTACGGCATCTGGGAGCGCATGCAACGCGCGCTTGATGACATGTTCAAGGCCACCGGGCATGTCAACGCGTATTTCCCCCTGTTCATCCCGGAAAGCTTTCTCTCCCGGGAAGCCGAACACGTCGAAGGGTTCGCTCCGGAATGCGCCGTGGTCACGCACGGTGGCGGCAAGGTGCTGGAGGAGCGGTTGGTCGTTCGGCCCACGTCGGAAACAATCGTCTACCACATGTTTGCGAAGTGGGTGCAGAGCTATCGCGATTTGCCGCTTCTGTACAACCAGTGGGCCAACGTGGTGCGCTGGGAAATGCGCACACGGCTGTTTCTCCGCACGATGGAATTCCTGTGGCAGGAAGGGCACACGGCGCACACCACGCATGACGAGGCGGAAGAGGAGACGCGGCGCATGCTTGGCGTGTATCGCGAATTCATGGAACAGTTCATGGCCATGCCCGTCATCACCGGGTTGAAAACCGACTCCGAACGATTTGCCGGTGCCCTGCGCACCTATTCCTGTGAGGCGCTGATGCAGGACAATCGGGCGCTGCAGGCCGGCACCTCGCACAACCTTGGACAGAACTTCGCGAAGGCCTTCGATCTGTCGTTCCAGAACGAGCAGGGTGAGCAGGCCTTCGCGTGGAACACCAGCTGGGGTGTCTCCACGCGCATGATTGGCGGACTGGTGATGACGCATGGTGATGACGCCGGGTTGCGATTGCCTCCGCGCCTGACGCCCATTCAAATGGTGATCGTCCCCATTTGGAAAACGGACGATGAGCGCGCGGCCACTATCGAGACGGCAAAACGGATTGCCGATGAACTCGGCAGCTTCAAGCGCTACGATCATGAGCGGATTCGGGTGCACGTCGATGATCGGGCAGGGATCAAGCCCGGCAGCAAGTACTACCACTGGGAAACGCGGGGCATTCCGCTCCGTCTCGAAATCGGCCCCCGTGACCTGGCGTCACACAGCGGCATGCTGGTGCGTCGCGACACGCGCGAAAAGCGTTCTATCGCGTTTGATCGGCTGCGCGACGACCTGCCGGTGATACTCGAACAGATTCAAGCGGACATGCTGGCCGCCGCGCGGACGCGACTCGAAGCGAATTCGATCCGGGAACCGATTTCCTACGATCGGTTCAAGGAGGTCATGGACGGTCCAGGCGCTTTCGTCTATGCCGGATGGAATGGCGATCCGGCGGTTGAAGCGCGCGTGAAGGAAGAAACGAAGGCCACGATTCGCTGCATCCCCGATGCGGAGTTCCGTTCACCGATCGCACCAACGACGTGTATGGTAACCGGTGAGCCGGCGAAGTACGAAGTGATCTGGTCTCGCGCATACTGACGCCATGACCGCCACTGTCCGGCACGCGACGACCACCGCGTTTCCACGTGACGCCGGCGTACTGTGCGCCGAGCGCGTGCCGCTCCCTGAGATTGCCGCATCCGTGGGGACGCCGTGCTACGTCTACAGTGCGAACACGATTCGCGCCCGGTATCGGCGACTCCAGTCCGCCTTTGCCGACGTTTCGCACCACATTCACTTTGCGATGAAGGCCAACTCGAGCCTGGCCATCCTGCGCCTGTTGCAGGAACTGGGCGCCGGTGTGGACATCGTGTCGGGTGGCGAACTGTTTCGCGCGCGGCGGGCGGGGTTTGCCGGAAACGACATCGTCTTCAGCGGTGTCGGCAAGACGGTGCAGGAAATCGAGCAGGCGCTGGACGAGGGCGTGCTCCTCATCAACGTGGAATCCGAAGCCGAGTTGGTTACCGTCAATGCGGTGGCCGCCGCGCGTGACGTCGTGGCGCCTATCGCGATTCGGGTGAATCCGGAGGTGACGGTCGACACGCCACATGCGTACATCAAGACGGGTGAGAAAGGGCAGAAGTTCGGTATCCCGCGAGACGATGTCGAACGTATCGCGACCCACGCGATGTCGCTGCCCAACGTGGTCTTGCGCGGGCTTGGCATGCATTTGGGTTCCCAGATTGCAAACGCCGAACCGATGCGCGAAGCCATCCCGCGCCTCCTTGATGTGGTGAACCAGGTACGGTCACAGGGACACGTGGTGGCCTTCCTCGACGTGGGAGGCGGCCTTGCGGTGCCGTATGCCCGCGACGACCCCGGTGCCGACGTCGAGGACTATGCGGCCTTGATTATCGCCGCGACGCGCGACCTGGGACTGCACCTGCTGCTGGAACCCGGGCGGTTCATCGTCGCCGAATCGGGCGCCCTGTTGACGCGCGTGCTCTATCGCAAGCATGCGGCGGGCAAGGACTTCATTGTCACGGATGCCGGCATGAATGATCTCGTGCGCCCGGCACTCTATCAGGCGTATCATGACATCGAGCCCGTGCTCGACACGGGGGGACGGGTGACGGCGGACGTCGTGGGACCGATCTGTGAATCGGGAGATTTCTACGCCAAGGATCGGGTGTTGGCCGACGTGCAGGCGGGTGATCTGCTGGCCGTGCACACGACTGGTGCGTACGGATTCAGCATGGCATCCAACTACAACTCGCGACCGCGGCCAGCCGAAGTGCTGGTTGACGGCGAACGATTCGCGGTCATCACCGACCGTGAACGCCACGAGGACCTCGTGCGGCTCGAACACACGCACCTGCAATGGAGGAGTGTCTGATGCGCATTGGTCTGTTTTCCGACACGCATGATCGCGTGCCCGCGATCCATGCGTTGCTCGACCAGATGATGACGGGCGGCGTGTCACTGGTGATGCACGCCGGAGATTTCTGTTCGCCGTTTGCGCTGCGACTGTTCAACGATCGATCCATTCCGTTGCTTGGCGTGTTCGGACGGAACGACGGCGATCGGGATGCGCTGCAGTCCGCCGCCAAGTCGGGCTTTGGCGGAGCCGAGTTGTTCGAGTCGCCGCACAGCTTCGATCTGGGCGGGAAGTCGGTGCTGCTCATACACGATCTCGCGGATGTGCATCAACGGTCGATCGATGGGCACGAGGTCATCGTTCACGGCTTCACACATGTGTCCGAAATGAAGGCGCGTGGCGAATCGCTGCTCGTCAATCCCGGCGAGGGCTGCGGGTGGCTGCATGGCGCCCCGTCGGGCGCCATTCTCGACCTCGACACCAAGTCGGTCGAGTTCCTCAAACTCACCGGTCCGGAGTGGAAGTTCTGATGGGGAGCCGCATCCTCATCCTCGATTGTGGCTCGCAGTTCACGCAGCTCATCGCGCGCCGTGTCCGGGAGGCGCGAGTGTATTCGGAAATTCATCTCCCGACGAAATCGCTCGACTGGATTCGCGAGTGGCAGCCGGATGGCATCATCCTGTCCGGTGGTCCCCGTTCCGTGTACGACGAGGGCGCGCCCACGATCCCGCGTGAACTGCTGGATGTCGCACCGGTGCTTGGTGTGTGTTACGGCATGCAACTCATCGCGCATCTCGAAGGCGGTGCGGTGGTGGGCGGCGGGCGGCGCGAGTATGGCCGCGCCGACGTGACCGTGACTGAAGCAGCAGGGATGTTCGACGGCTTCACCGTCGGCGAGCGTACCACGGTCTGGATGAGTCACGGGGATCACGTGGAAGCCGTGCCGCCCGGCTACATAGCGACCGCGCGCAGCGCCAACAACCTGGTGGCCGGATTTCGACACGAATCGAAACCCGTGCATGCCGTGCAGTTTCACGCCGAGGTTGCGCACACCGTGCGTGGCGCCGAGATCATCGAGAATTTCCTCTTTGGCATTTGTGGCTGCACCGGCGACTGGACGCCCGGCCACTTTATCGACCTCGAGGTCGCGAGAATTCGCGAATTGGTAGGCGATCAACAGGTGATTTGCGGGCTGTCGGGTGGCGTCGATTCAAGCGTCGCGGCGGCCTTGGTGCACAAGGCGATCGGCGATCAACTCACCTGCATCTTTGTGGATACCGGATTGCTGCGATTGCATGAGCGCGAGCAGGTGGAACGAACCATGCGCGCGCATCTGGGCATGAAGGTGATCACGGTGCGGGCGGAAGACCGGTTTCTCACCGCGCTGGCCGGTGTCGGGGACCCCGAACGCAAGCGGACAATCATCGGACACGCGTTCATTGACGTCTTCGAAGACGCCTCGGCCGACGCCGGGGCGCATGCGGCGTTCCTCGTGCAGGGCACGCTCTATCCCGATGTCATCGAATCGGTGAGCGCCACCGGCGGACCGTCCGCCACCATCAAGACGCATCACAACGTTGGCGGGTTGAAGCCGAACATGAAGTTCGCGCTGATCGAGCCGCTGCGCGAGTTATTCAAAGACGAAGTGCGCAACGTGGGTCGCGAACTGGGCTTGCCGGAAGAGATGGTGGGCCGACATCCGTTTCCGGGGCCGGGACTGGCCATTCGCGTCCTTGGCGAGGTCACACCACACGCCCTTGATGTGCTGCGTCGCGCCGACGCGATCTATCTCGAGGAGATTCGGGCCGCCGGGCTGTATGCCGATATCTGGCAGGCGTTCGCGGTGTTCCTGCCGGTGCGATCTGTCGGCGTCATGGGAGACGGTCGGACGTATGAGCACGTGATTGCGTTGCGCGCCGTAACCAGCACTGATGGCATGACGGCCGACTGGTACCCGTTCCCGCACGACGTGCTGGGACGCATTGCCAGTCGCATCATCAACGAGGTGGATGGTGTGAATCGCGTGGTCTACGACATCAGTTCAAAACCGCCTGCCACGATCGAGTGGGAGTAGCCGGGGTGCGGCGGTGAGATTGCACCGGGCCAAGGCGCAGGGCTGGCGCCTCGACCTGCGCGACATGGCGTGGCTGGCCGCACCGATTGTGCTGATCAATGTCGGGCTGCAGGCCATGGGTGTGGTCGATGCCATGATGGTGGGTCGGCTTGGCGGAGCCGCGATCGCGGCGGTCGCGCTGGGTAATTTTTACGTCTTCAACGTCTGCATTTTCGGTGTCGGGTTGCTCTTCGCACTCGACCCGGTGGTGTCACAGGCACTGGGCGCCGGGGCGCATGACGATGCGGCGCGTGGCATCAGCGCGGGCTCGTGATGGCGCTGTTCATCGCCGCGGTGGTCACGCTCGCGTTGTTGCCGGCAGCGCCAGTGCTGCGCGCACTCGGACAACCTGAGGAGGTGGTGGTCGAGACAGGCGTGTATGTGCACCATCGCGCGTTGGGCATGCTGCCATATTTTCTGTTCATCACCATGCGGCAGGCACTGCAAGCTCTGGGCACGACACGACCGGTTGTCCTCGCTGTGCTGCTCGCCAACCTGGTGAACGCGTTTGCGAATTGGGTGCTGGTGTACGGGCATCTTGGCGCGCCGGCGTTGGGTGTGGGCGGCTCGGGCTATGCCACGGCGCTCGCCACCGGTGTCATGGCCGCGCTGCTGTGGGCGTTCAGCGCCCCCGCCCTGCTCGCCTACGTGCGTCCCTGGCGTGCGGAGGCCATGCAGTGGGGACCGTTGCGGCGCACGCTGGTCATTGGCGTGCCGATCGGCACGCAATTTTTCTTCGAGAGTTTCGCGTTCGG
The DNA here is from genome assembly GCA_031370885.1 of Gemmatimonadaceae bacterium. Lineage (GTDB taxonomy): Bacteria > Gemmatimonadota > Gemmatimonadetes > Gemmatimonadales > Gemmatimonadaceae > Gemmatimonas. Next base: position 2,412 of record JANMRE010000552.1, on the reverse strand, counting down.
ACTGACCGCGCTGTTCATGGGATGGATGAGCACTGCCTCCTTGGCGGGACATGAGATTGCGCTCAACATGGCCGCCCTGACCTTCATGGTGCCGTTGGGCATTTCCGGCGCGGCTGCGGCCGTGGTGGGGCGGGCGATCGGTCGCGGTGACATGGTCGCCGCGCGACGCGATGCGGCGGCGGCCATCGCCTGTGGCGTTGGCTTCATGTGCCTGACGGCGGTGGTGTTTCTTGTCGCACCCGAGTGGTTGGCCACGCGGTACACCGCCGACCGGTCCACCGTGGCCATCGCGGCCGCGCTCATTCCGCTCGCGGGGACGTTTCAGGTGTTCGATGGATTGCAAGCCGTCACCAGCGGCGTGTTGCGTGGTACGGGCGACACGCGCGTGCCAGCCGTGTTACACATGGTCGCGTTTTGGGGCGTCGGCGTACCGTTGAGCGCCTATCTCGGCTTTCGCACGCCGCTTCGGGAACGCGGACTGTGGATCGGGCTGGTGGCGGGACTGGCCATGGCCGCGATTCTCCAATCGTGGCGTGTCGCCGTGCGTTTGCGTGGGTCGATCGCGCGCCTGTCGGTGGAACGCGACGCGCGCTAGATCACCGGCGTCAGACGCGCTTCTCTTCGAGCAGCGCCATGAATTCCAGTGACGTATTCAGCTCAAGCAGGCGCCCGGGCACGTCGCTCTCTTTGCTGAACTGGGCGATCCGGCCGAGCACTGGCAGGTACTGATTCGACACCTCCAATGGCGGCGCGACGATCAGAAAGAGAAAGTGGACTGGCTTGTCATCGATGGCCTTGAAATCGACCCCGGATTTCTTGCGGCCAAATGCGACCCGCAATTTACTGACCACAAGCGAACGGCAATGCGGAATCGCGATGCCACGGCCGATCCCGGTCGACCCGAGATTTTCGCGCCGCTTGAGCATCTTGAAGAGCATCCCTTCGGACTTTTCATCCAGCTTCAGGAGCCCGATGAGCTCCCGCAGCACCTCGTCCTTGGTCGTGCCCTGAAGCTCGAGCTGGACGGCCTCTTCTGAAAAGAACTCGCGCAGTTCCATAGCCGTGTATGGTAACCGTTTCACGGCTGGTGTCAAACTGGTCGCGTTGCCACGATGCACCTCCGTTGGTAGGTTCCAACTCTATGACCCGCAAGGTGTTTCCGTTCCAAACCCCGCATCCGATTCCACTCTACCTCGCCCCCATGGCGGGCGTGTCGGAGTCTCCATTTCGACGCCTGTGCCATCGGCACGGCGCCGACGTGGTTGTTACCGAGTTTCTGTCCGCAGAAGGCATTCGTCGCGAAAATCCGGCAACGGTCAGCAAACTGCGGTTCGCACCGGAGGAGCGCCCGATTGGGGTGCAGATATTTGGGGCCGATCCCGACGCGATGGCCGATGCGGCCGCCATGGTGACCGATTTGTTCGAGCCCGATTTCGTGGATATCAACTTTGGCTGCCCGGTCAAAAAGGTCGTGCGTCGGAATGGCGGATCGGGCTGTCTGCGCGATCTCGATCTGGTGCAGACCATCCTTCGTGCCGTGTCCAAGGCCACCCACCTGCCGGTGACGTGCAAGATCCGAAGTGGCTGGAACGAGGAAATGCGTGACCCGGTCAGCATCGGTTTGCGTTGTCAGGACGCGGGCGCGCGGGTGCTGGCCCTGCATGCACGTACCCGCACGCAGATGTACACCGGCAGCGCGAACTGGGACGAGATTGCGCAGGTGGTCGAGGCGCTCGACATCCCGGTGCTGGGCAACGGCGATATCAAATCCGCAGACGATGCGTACCGCATGTACGAGCATACCCGGTGCGACGGGATCATGATTGGTCGCGGATCGTTTGGTCAACCGTGGATCTTCCAACAAACGCGCGCCCTCCTCAACGGCACGTCGGTCCCGGCCACGCCAGCGGTGCACGAGCGATTCGCCGCCGCGCTCGACCACGCGCGCATGGTGCAGGAGTACGAGATCGATCCCCTTGGGGCGGCCCTTGAATTCCGCAAGCACCTGGGATGGTACGTGAAGGGACTTCCCGGTTCAGCGGAGCTTCGTAAAGTGCTTCATCAGGTCCGCGACTTCTCGGAAGTGGAGGGGATCTTCGCGAGATACCTTGAAGCGGACGTGCGACTGCAGTTGGGGTAAAGCCACTGCGGTTGGGGTACTCCAACTGCGGTTGGGGTACGGCAACCGCAGTTGAAGTACCCCAACCGCAGTGGCTGTACCCGAACCGCTGTTGCAGTACCCCAACCGCAGTTATCTTTTATCTGCAGTTTGGGGGTGACTGGCTTCGACGGGGTTGGTGAAGCTTTGGTTGCGTGCCCAGGTCCTCGAGCACCTGGTAAAACACTCGGGAAAATCACAATCGCCAACAACAACCTGGCGCTCGCCGCGTAACCTTCGGGTTACCTGGCAGT
>JANMRE010000369.1:0-10252 GCA_031370885.1 Gemmatimonadaceae bacterium | reverse complement strand
CGTGCGGAACGGGCGGATTGTGCTGCGCAGTCGGGCGACGGACGCGTCGGGCGTGACGCAGCCCGACGCCATTGTGTGGAACAGGCTTGGATACGGGAACAACGGGATTCGCCAGGTGGTGGTCGACGTAGACCCACGGTGAGGGAGGAGGCTTTCATGGTCGTCAGTGTGAATTATCGCGCCTTCATTCTGGAACAGCTTGGTCGCGTGCTGCCGGCGGTTCGCGCCCGTGGCATGTTTGGCGGTGTGGGGGTCTATAGCGCCGATGTGTTCTTTGCCCTGATGGACAACGACACGCTGTATTTCAAGGTCGACGACGAAACACGTTCGGAATTCGCGTCCATCGGCATGGGTCCTTTTCGGCCGTTTGGAGACGGCGGCGAAGTCATGCAGTACTACGAAGTCTCGGCCGAACTGATCGAGGACACGGAGCAGCTGGCGTCTTGGGCAGAGAAGGCGGTAGCGGTCGCACGGCGTGCGCGTCTACGACGCCCCGGGAAGGGCGGCAAGCGTGCGTAGACTGCTGCTGTCGGGGTATTGCTTCCCGCGAGGCCCACACGTTGCCACTATTCTCCCCCATGCCCGTGCCCTATCGCCCCACTCACCAGCTCGGCGTCCGTCAGGCCACCCCAGACGATGCCGCCACTGTTTCCGAGATCTCCCAGCGGATCTTCAGCCGGACCTTCGGCCCCGACAACGACCCCGCGCAACTCGCGTCATACGTCACGTCGGCGTTCAGCGAGACACTGCAGCTGGCAGAGATCAACGACCCCGCATGCACGTATCTGCTAGTCGATGTGGATGGTAGGCTGGGCGCTTTCGCGCTGCTGCGTCATGGCGCCACCAACCCCAGTGTGCACGGCGACAGGCCGGTGGAAATCCAACGGTTCTATGTCGATCACGATTTCCACGGCAGCGGAGTTGCGGCGCAGCTGATGGATGCGTGCCTCAAGGCCGCGCTATCGCGCGGCGGGCGCACCGTCTGGCTGGGCGTATGGGAAGAGAATCCGAAGGCCATCCGCTTCTATGAAAAGCACGAGTTCGTGGAGGTGGGGAAGACGCTGTTTCATATGGGCACCGACGTGCAGCATGATCGCGTGATGGCGCGATCGATCGGACCGGCGCCGGTGCCCGACAAGGTGAATCTGGCCCACGCGTTCGCGCGCATCGACGAACACTGGCATCCGCGGATTGCCGGCTCGCTGAACGGACAGGACGTGAAGCTCGTGAAATTCCAAGGGGTGTTCGTCTGGCATCACCATGAGCACGAGGATGAGATGTTTCTCGTGCATCGTGGTCGTTTCACTATGGAGTTTCGCGACCGAAGCGTGACCCTCGATGCTGGCGATTTCCTGATCGTTCCGCGCGGCGTCGAGCATCGTCCGGTGGCCGAGGACGAGGTGGAAGTATTGCTCTTCGAGCCGGCGGGAACGCTCAATACCGGCAACGTGCGCAACGAACGCACGGTGGAGCAACCCAAGACCCTGTTCTGAACGATCAAGATGTTCAGCCCTTCTTCCGGGTTGGTGGCGACTCGCTGTTCTTGAGCGGATCCATGGTAGTTGGCATGTGCTCCGCGCCGCGATGACACACTACACAGGTGGTTCTGATGTAGGGCTGATCGAGCTCCTTCACCTTCGACAGATCCTTGTTGATGGACTGCGTCATCCGTTCCATCTGCCGGGCGATCTGCTTCTTTTTCGGCTCGTCGCTGGCGTAGTCCACCTTGAGCACGCCAGCCACGTTGGTGTTGGCGTGACACCCGGTGCAGCTCGCCCCCACGCTGCGACCATACTGCTCGTTCATCATTGACAGAAACTCCTTCACTGGCATGGTCTTGTTCAGTTGTACGTTCTTGAACACCTTGCCGGCGGGCTCGTTCTCGCGACCGGGTACCGAGTTCAGGACTTCGTCCATGAGAGCGCGACGCACCGAGTCCTGACGTTCCCAGTTTGGTGGCTGGGGTGCGCGGCGTGCGCCAGCCGGCGCTCCGGGCACGCCAGTTTGCGGACGCGCGTCGTTTGTCGCGGTCTCGGACCTGGCATGCGCACACCCCACGATGGAGCTGGCTACGAGAACGGCGACTGAGATGGACTGTGACCGCATTAAGCCTCCACGAGAAGGAACGTACGTCGCTCGCGTATCGCGGGCTCGGAATGTGTACGCAGCGGGCAGGACCAACGCTGTCAGCGTTTGCGTCCCAATATCGTGCCGCGACAGGTAATCGCGCCGCAATGGCACGGGTAGCGCCGCTTGGCCGCTGGCGTATGGCGCTCGTTCAGGATGTAGGCGTAGTCGTACACGAGCTCCTCACCGGGTTCGATGTCGTGCAGTGTTTCGATCCAGATGCGGCCCTCATCAATGACCGCATCGCAGTTGGGCGCACACGAATGATTGAGAAAACGCGCCTCATTGCCATTCACCGATGCATCGACCACGACCGCATCGTCGATGGCAAACAGATACGTATGATGGCGCTCACCGGTTACGTCGGGGTACCGCGCTTCCGATTCGTTTGGCGAGATTCGTTCGCCCGCGTACTCGATGAGTCGCGTTCCAGCAGGAATGTGACGGATGGCGAATCCGCCAAGGCCTTGGACAGGTGAGCGACGTATTTCGAAGGGGAATGGCTCGACGGAAGGGGTCATAATCGGAAAATTAGACTCCCAGATGCACCCGACGGGGTTCTTTCGGGGCATTCAGAGCTCGAACCCGCTAGATTTAACAGACTAAAGGAGGGTTCATGACCCGTACGTTGCCCATCGCCCGCGACGCGTTCATCACCGCGATGAACCGGGATACCGCAGGCACTGATCGGCCCCGCTATACCGCCGTGCTGGACGCGCTCATTGAGTGGAGTTTGGCACGTCCCGAACAGCTGCAGTTCCGCACCGACGAATCTGCGTCGGGTGTTGTGAGCTTTCAGCGCGTTGGCTCGAATGCCGTGTTCTGGGCGGCGCGCCCCATGCGTGGTGGCGGTCCAAAAATCGAATTCCTGCCCCGTGCGTCTGCACTGTTGACGGATGAGAAGCGTGCTGCGGCTCGTGATGCGCTCAACGGCTGCACGCGCGAATTGCTTGACGACAACGATCGCCTGGCGATCACGTTTGGCGCGCTCAAGAACCCGACGGCACGCGATACGGTGTTCACGCTGATGGACGACCTTCTCCAGACGACGTGACCGAAGCTTTCGAATCGCCCGATCGCGGATTTTCATCGCTCGGGCTGGATGTTCGGGTTGCCGATGCGCTCGCCGCGCTCGGATACGAAGAACCAACACCGGTGCAGCGCGCGGCCATTCCGCCGCTCATGGCAGGTCGCGACATCCTGGCGCAGGCCGCCACCGGTACCGGCAAGACCGCAGCGTTTGCGCTCCCACTGTTGCATCGTGTCACACCCGATGCGCGACCCGCCGAGCGCACCACGGCGCTGATCCTGGTGCCGACGCGCGAGTTGGCCATGCAGGTGGCGGAAGCGGTGCATCGCTATGGCAAGCCGCTGGGTGTGCAAGTGCTGGCCATTTATGGCGGCGCGTCGATGGATACGCAGATCCGCGCACTCAAACGCGGTGTCGATGTCGTGATTGCCACGCCGGGACGGGCGATGGATCATCTGCGACGCAAGACGCTGCAGCTGGGTGCCCTGCTCACGGTTGTGCTGGACGAAGCCGACGAAATGCTGGACATGGGTTTCGCCGAAGATATCGAAGTGATTCTTGCGGCAACGCCAAAGACGCGACAGACGGCGCTTTTTTCGGCGACACTGCCGCCACGCATTGCGTCGATTGCGCAACGGCAGTTGCGGGACCCGGTCACGGTGCGGATCGATCGGGAGTCGGTTCCGGATGGCGAGGCGGCGCGTGTGCGGCAAGTGGCGTACATGGTGCCGCGCGCGCACAAGATGAGCGCGTTGGCCCGCGTGCTTGACCTCGAGCATCCAACGTCGGCTATCGTGTTTTGTCGCACGCGCACCGAAGTCGATGAGCTGACGGAAACGCTGATTGGCCGCGGGTTGCGGGCCGAAGCGCTGCACGGCGGTCTGTCGCAGGATCAGCGCGATCGCGTGATGAACAAGTTTCGCGCGCGCAAGACGGACTTGCTGATCGCCACCGACGTGGCGGCGCGCGGGCTCGACGTGAAGCACGTGTCGCACGTGGTGAATTTTGATGTGCCAGTGGACGCCGAATCGTACGTGCATCGTATTGGACGCACGGGACGAGCCGGACGCGACGGCGTGGCGATTACGCTCGCCGAGCCACGCGAGCATCGGTTGCTGCGCAACATCGAACGGCTGACCTCTCAGCGTATCGAGATCGCGACCGTGCCCACGGTCGCCGACTTGCGCTCGCGTCGACTCGAACTGGCGCGCGCGTCACTGCGCGAAGCGATTCTGGAAGGGGATTTCGAACCATTCCACAGCATTGTGGAATCGTTGGCCGAAGAGTTTGACGTGATGGATGTGGCCGCCGCCGCCATCAAGATGCTGGAGTCGCGCGACGAGTCGGACGAGGCGGACATTCCGACGGCGGTTCCGCGGCCGGAACGACCGGCGCGCGACGATGACCGGCGCCCGTTCTTTCGTGACAAGGGACCGGAACGTCCCGGTGGCAAACCGGCAGCAAGACCCGACACCCGTTCCGACCGTAAGCCAGCTGGAAAACCTGTCGCAAAGACCGGGGCCAAGGCCCATGCAACCCCGGAGTGGGCCGTGGCGCGCCTCTGGGTTGGAGCGGGACGCAAGGCGAAGATGCGGCCCGGTGACCTCGTTGGTGCAATCGCCAACGAAGTCGGGATTGACGCCGGATCCATTGGCGCGATTCAGATCACCGACGCGTACTCGACGGTGGAAGTGCCCGAAGAGATTGCCGACGACATTGTCGCCGCGCTCAAGGCCACGAAGATCAAGGGAATGCGGGTGCCCGTTCGACGCGATCGGACGAAGTAGTCCCGACATCCAACGGCGACGACGCTCGTCGCCTGAGCAGTGCCCGCACGTGATCGCGCTGCAAGTGGTAGAGCCATCCCCCGAACGCCGCCGCGCCGATGGTGAACAGCACCATCAGGGCGCTGGCGCGGTAGGCCGGATGAAATCCGCGCGCCAGTTCGAGCAGTGCGGACAACCCTCCACCCCACGCAATCACGCGCCACGCGAACTGACGATAGTGCTCGAAATCGCGTCCGTAAAATTCGGCAATGACGTAGCCCACCAGTGTGAACGCGGCCACATGCTCGAGTGCCACCGAAACCGACGCGGTGGAGGGTTCGCCGCGATCAGGGAGTAACGCAAACGTGCCAACCCAGGTCGCGTCGGCGCCGTCCAGCGGCCACAGTGATGAGAGCGCGAGAAACGCGGCGAAGAGTGGCAGCACCAGTCGAAGTGTTGGTAACTCGAAGCGTCGGGTTTGGTCCTGTTCGCGATAGCGACCGGTGGCCAGGCTGCGCATCCACGCCACGCCGACAGCAATGGCCACGCCCGCAGCGAGCAGGTCGGGCTGGCGAATGGCGCCGGGCAAGAGCGCCACTGTGTACCACGCCAGCACCGCGATCATCAACCATGCACCGGCAAAACGACCGGCCGGTGCGAGATACGCGGCATAGACGGTGCCCATGATGCCCGCCGCGAACGCGACGATGAGGAGCACGAGCCACGCCCGCGCGCCGCCTTCACTCGCCAACCCGGTCAACCACATCAGCGGTATCAACAGATACACGAGTCCCGAAAGCGGCAGCTCGAGTGCCAGCGACTGCACCGTGGCAGGCCCCTCGATGTGTCGCTGCGCCATGACGCACAGCCACGCGCCAACCATCGCACCTGTTGTATTGCAGATCACATCGATGAGCGACGGATAGCGCGTGGCCTCGAACATCTGGGCGATCTCGATGCCGCCGCTCAGCGCAGCGCCCAGCAGTGCAACACGGAGCCAACTCACCGGAGTCCCCGCCGGACGCGTGAGTTGATAGCAGAACCCCAGCGGCACGAACATCACGACGTTCATGACACTCCCCGCCAGGTTCCAGTATTCTCGCAGCCCGTGAACGGGCGCGGTGGAGAACCGAAATGGCGCCAGCGTGACAATCAGTGTGACGGTGGCGAGATACCCAAGGACCGCGCGTCCCAAGCGGGCTGCCGTGAGGTCGGCCGCGCGCTGGAACAGGCGCCGGTGGTTCGGGTGGCGATCGGGCATCCGGGAAAGTATCGGCAGCAACGTGGTGGGACGATAGTTTCCCTTGGCGCGATTCTGACTTTCGACCCACACCTGCCCTGCCCATGCAACGCGTTCCCGCTCTCGCTCTCGCGGCGTTTCTGACGCCATTGACGCTGTCTCTGGCCGCGACCGCACTGGTTGCCCAGGCGAAGCCCAAGACAGGGGCGGTTGCCGCGTCGAGTGCACCATTTGACTCAACGACGTTTGCCGCCCTGAGCTGGCGAAACGTTGGCCCGTGGCGCGGCGGTCGCGCCAACGCAGCGGTTGGCATCCCGTCGCAGCCGCTTACCTACTTCGCCGGTTACACCGGCGGCGGACTGTGGCGCACCGACGATGGCGGTATCAACTGGCGCAATATCTCGGACGGATATTTCCGGTCGAGTTCGATCGGCGCCATTGCCATCGCACCGTCCGATGCGAACGTGATTTATGTGGGGACGGGCGAGCACGCGATTCGCGGACAGTCGTCGACGTATGGCGATGGCATGTATCGCAGCACCGATCAGGGTCGCACCTGGTCGCGCATCGGGCTTACCAACTCACGACAGATCTCGGCGGTGCGTGTGCATCCGCAGAATCCGGATGTGGTGTATGCGGCCGTGCAAGGCGATCGGTGGAAGGGCACGAGCGATCGCGGCATTTATCGCAGCATCGATGGTGGCAAGACGTGGACGCAGGTGCTCAAGGGTGAGAACGTCACGAGTGGTGCCAGTGATCTCTCGATGGACCCGGGTAACCCGCGCATTCTGTATGCCGCGTTCTGGGATCATCAGCGCACCCCGTGGATGGTGCGCAGCGGCGGTGCCGGCAGCGGGATCTGGAAATCACTCGATGGTGGTGACAGTTGGACACGATTAACCGAGGGGTTGCCGAAGTTACTGGGAAAGATTGGGGTCGCGGTGTCGCCGGCGAATCCTGATCGCGTGTTCGCGATTGCCGAAGCGGAGAATGGCGGACTGTTTCGATCGGACGATGCGGGCAAGACATGGCGTCTGATGTCGGGCGACCGGCTGATCCAGACACGATCGTGGTACTACATGAATGTGACAGCCGACCCCAAGAACGCCGACGTGGTGTGGGTGATGAATGCGCCGGTGATGCGGAGTATCGATGGTGGTCGCACGTTCCAGAATGTCGCGGCGATGCATGGCGACAATCACCAGCTCTGGATCAATCCAACCGATTCCCGCTACCTGATCAACGCCAATGACGGCGGCGCGTCGATTTCCATGGACGGTGGCAAGAGTTGGAGCACGCAGGACAATCAACCCACGGCGCAGTTCTATCACGTGGCGGTGGACGACGCATTTCCGTACAAGCTGTATGGCGGCCAGCAGGACAATTCGTCGGTGATCATCAAGTCGCGCACCGAAGGCGGCAGTATTGACGTGCGCGACTGGGACACGGGTCCGGGATGTGAGAGCGCCAACATGGGCGTGAGCGCGAAGAATCCGCGTCTGGTGTATGGCGGCTGCTATCAGGGCCTCATCGAAGAGCTTGACGCGAGCACCGAACTCACGCGTGCCATCATGCCGTGGCCGGAGATGAATCTCACCGAACCGACCGACAAGACGCGCTTCCGTTTCAACTGGACGGCGCCCATCGAAGTGTCGCAGTTTGACGACCAGGTGGTGTACCACGGTGGCAACGTGCTGTTTCGCACCACCGATCGAGGACAGCGGTGGACGCCGATTTCCGGTGATCTGACGCGCAACGACAAGACACGACAGGGGTGGGGTGGAGGTCCAATCACCAACGAAGGCGCAGGCGGCGAGGTGTATGCCACCATCGTGGTGATCGAGGAATCGCCGCACGACCAGAAAACGCTGTACGTGGGCACCGACGACGGCCTGATTCAGCGCACGCGCGATGGTGGTGCCACCTGGACCAATATCACTCCGGCCTCGTGGGGCGATGGCCTGGTGAACGAAATCGCGGTGTCGCCGCATGACGCTGGCACGGTGTTCGTATCCTTTCGCAAGGATCGAGTGGGTGACCCCACGCCGCATGTGTTCATGTCCGCCGACTACGGTGCCACATGGACGCGTGTGGTGAATGGCTTGCGCGATGGTGAGCCGGTGCGTGTGGTGCGCGAAGACCCGACGCGACGCGGACTGCTGTACGCCGGTACGGAAACGGGCGTGTACGTGTCGTACGATCGCGGCGCGCAGTGGTTGCCGTTTGCCGGGTTTCCGGTCACGCCGGTGACCGACCTCGCGGTCAAACACGATGACCTCATCGCCGCCACCGAAGGGCGCGCGTTCTGGATTCTGGATGACCTGTCGGTAATCCGTCAACGCGCCGATTCGCTGACGACGGCCGCGGCCCATCTATATGCGCCACGCGCCGCCGTGCTGGCCGGTGGTGGTTCGGGGGGGGGACCACCACGTAATGCGGGCCGCAATCCGCCGTACGGCGCGACGGTGTTCTTCCGGTTGAAGTCGGCGCCGGATTCGACCTCCACGGTGACGCTGGATTTCATTGACGCGAAGAACGCGGTGGTGCGTTCCTTCGCCAGCAAGGGCGACTCGATCAACAAGCTGTCGGTCAAGGAAGGACTCAACAGCGTCTCGTGGAATTTGCGTCGCGCCGCGCCGACTCGGCTGGGCAGTGTGCTGCTGTTTGGTGCACCCAACGACGGTGGTGCGCGTGTTCCACCGGGGCGATACATGGTGCGATTGACTGCCGGAACCATGGTGCAGACCCAACCACTCGAGGTACGGCAGGACCCGCGCATTGCGGCACCGGCCAGTGTGATGGCGGAACGTGATTCGATTGCGAATCTGCTGTCGGGTCGCATCAACGAAATTCATGAATCCGTGTTGCGGGTGCGTGATCTGCGTACACAGGTGCAGGGATTCGTCACACGAGCGAAGGAAGTGGCCGGAGCGGATACGGTGGCAAAAGCGGGGCGCGCGCTTACGGGGAAACTGGAGAAGCTCGATCCGCGCATGACCACCAAGGCGTCCAATGGTCAGGACATCATCAACTACGCCAACGGCATGAACGGGCAGTACGGATTCCTGTTGGGGCAGGTGGAGGGCAACAGTGGCGTCACGACGCCGGTGAAGGAGCGGCTGGTGCAGCTGGAGGCGTTGTGGAGCGCGCTGCGCGCGGAAGTGGAGTTGGTGGAAACGCAGGACGTGGCGGCGTTCAACGCCCTGTTGCAAGCGAACAAGGTGCCGGGTGTGATCAGCGCGGCGAAGAAGCGGACGATCCTGCAATGAGGAACATGTCGATGCAGACGCTTCGAACGGCTGTCGGGTGCGCTTGCGTGTTGAGTGCGTCCTTTGCGCAGGCGCAAGCCAGAAAGACCACGGCTGCGCCGCCAACGCTCTACGTGCCCCCGGCGGGTTCATGGGAGCGTCGCGCCCCAAGCGCCGTGGGGATGGATTCGACGAAGCTCGCCGACGCCGTGGCCTTTGCGATCGAAAAGGAAAGCAAGACGCCACGCGATCTCGAGCTCAATCACTACCAGACGTTCGGCCGTGAGCCCTTCGGCGCTGCTATTGGTCCGCTGGCGCCGCGTGGCGGTTCCACGGGGATTGTTGTGCGACACGGCTATGTCGTGACGACGTGGGGCAATCCCGCAGCGGTGGAGATCACCAACAGCGTCACGAAGAGTTTTGTGAGTACGGTGGTGGGGCTGGCGGTTGACGATGGGCGTATTCGCAGCGTGCACGATACCGTGGCCAATGTGATCGGTCCGATCTTGCGAGCCATGCCCAACGGCACGGGGCTGGGGGCCGACTGGCCCGGCGACGCGAAGTGGCTGCGTCCGTTTGACAGTCCGCACAACAAGCGTCTGACGTGGGATAACCTGTTGCGCCAGGTGAGCGATTGGGAAGGCACGCTGTGGGGCAAGCCGGAGTGGGCGGACCGTCCGGCGCAACAGGTGAGCACGTGGACCACGCGGGCGCGTGCCGAGCCCGGTACGGTGTACGAGAACAACGACACGCGCGTGAACGTGTTGGCGCTCGCCGCGCTGCAGTTGTGGCGTCGTCCGTTGCCCGAACTGCTGCGCGAGCGGATCATGGATCCGATCGC
>JANMRE010000501.1:0-18323 GCA_031370885.1 Gemmatimonadaceae bacterium | reverse complement strand
AGGGATTCGAAATCGGATCCATGGAGCGAATATACTGATATTAGCGAGTTTAGCAAATTACGATAATATTCCTAATATCGGTACAATCCCTGGCCAGCCTGCAGCGGTCCACATCGGGCAAACATCCTATATGCGTGTCGGCCTTGGGTACCGAGGTTGGTCTATCCAACCTGCTTCCCGAGGAAATTCACATGCTGCACCGATCCCAATGTCATACCGCCACGACCCTGATCGCATTGGCCTTCAGTCTCGCGCACGCAGCGTCAGCCGACGCCCAAAACCTGTTGGAAGATCTTCGCGACGCGGTACCAGTCAACCGCTATCTGTACATCACGCTACCCAGCGGCAAAGGACCATTTCATCACACGGAGGACGAGCGAGCGGAACTCGAGCGCAGCCGTCCGTTCGGGAAGAAGACGGTGTTCATTGCGCGCAGTCAGGGATCGTTGAACGTAATGATTGGCTTCTTGAACCCGCTCAAGTTCACTTGGACAAGTACCGAGTCAACAAGTGACGATCCATCGTACGCGGCGCTCAGTCGATTTTCGGATTCGACGGCAGCACTCATTGCCCTACTCGCCGGTTCGGCGTCCGGTGGCGCATCCGCGCTCCCCATGCCTGCCAAGAACAAGGAAGCGACAATCGCCCAACTCCAAGCCGCGAAGTCTGGCAAGGAACGCACGATGGCCCTTGAAGGGTTCGCCGTCGATCCAGCCGCCAATCCACTCGTGCTGCTTGAGACTTTCGCTCCCGATTTGGTCGAGTGGCGATTGTCGATCACGACAAATGAAAGCGTCGCGTGCCTTGCGAGCAGTCACAGCGCTTCTCAGGCACTCTTCACTGCCGTCGTGCTGGCTGATGGCCACGTCTACACTGGTGACAAGAAGGACACCAGTAGAGTCGCCGTCAAATACGTAGCGACCGTCGGCAGCATCCAAAAGGCGATTCTCGTTCCGGAAAGCTTGCCAGACATGCGGAAGGCGTTGGCGCAAAGCCTGACGCTTGGGAATGGATTGACAATACTTGATGTGGCCAGCGTCAATGCGCTCAACAGGTCGACGGCGCTGGCAGATTCAGTAACACGATCGTGGACCGGTGCCTACTGCGCTGAGTACGCTCGCTATACGAAGGCAGTGATCGCACGCTTCGTTGCGACCGCGGCTGGTCTCGTCAGCAAGCGTCAGGAGACCTCTGGCGAACTACGAAAGATGCTGAATAAACTGGACACGCTGGTGGTTACCAGCGCTTCGAGTTCGACCTTTGGTGCCTTCAAGATTGCCAGTCTCAATGTTCCCGCCGGCAAGGTGAAAGACGTGGTGCTTATCGTCAAATCGCGCAGTGTCGACACAACCGGCGGTCGGTTCGCCTTCAAGGAAACCCGCGCCGACACCGTGGAGTTTCGCGTACGCCGCTACCAACGGACCATCGCCGAAATGGCACCGGGCGTGGCCTACCTCGCCAAAGTCGCCTATCCACGCTTCGGCACCGATACCGCAGGTGGCAAGACTGTCGTTGCCAGCGGCGGCGAAGACACCCAGCGACTCTCGACGCTGACGATGCTGAACGTGATCTTTTCGCGCAGCCTGTCGGACGGACTGTACTCGGGACTGCAGCTCGGGGTCGGCGTCGGTCGCAACTATCCACTGCTCATGGGTGGCGGCCTTGTGCGCTTCGTTGGTGCGCGCAATCTCTCGTTGTCGTTTGGAGCCGCGTTCCCGTGGTATCAGGAATTGACCAAGCTGAAATTGGGATCCCCGGTGTCCGGCACGGCGCAAATTGAGGCCGACCTTCGCTTTCAACTCGGACGACCGTCGCTGTATGTCGGTTTTCAACTCGGAAAGTAGTCATCGGGCAACTGCCATCGTCGAAAGCGTGTTCACAATTCACATCGAGAACATCATGACCAACCCTCCAAGTCAGGGCACACCGCCCACCATCACGGCGAATATGCTGCGAGCCCTCGCTGAGGCCGCCGAAGCGTTTCGCGGTCGGAATGCGGCACTCGTGCATAACCCAGAGAACACGACACATCCGTATTCCGTAGTCGCAGATCCGACGGGCAACCGTCCGGATGCGCTGATTCGATTACGCACTGACGACGATCCGCCGTTCGCGACGCGCGATCACCCACTGACACTGTCAACTATTCCCGCCGTACGATTCAGTAATCTGGGCAGCAAGACGCTCGCCGACTGCGACGCGCTGTTCCTCTCCTTGGCTGCCGTCGACAAATTCGTGGTGCCTTACTACGCCGGTATGCGCGACCTGGCCGAAGTGAAACGCCGTCGCGACGAGTTCGCGACGAATGGCAAACTGCTGGCCATGGCGCATCTTCCCGATTCGGTCGACGTCACGCTGCAAGCGATTGGAAACGGCCCGATCTACATGCTCTCGGCAGATTCCAAGCCCGCTGAGCACACGCAGCAAATCAAGCTGATACCGTTCCTGTAGCCCTCAGCAGTCTCAGCGCCGTACGCCTCTATCGCGCACGGCGCGCAGAGGCTCCTCGCGCGCGACATACGCCGCAAGATCCGGTCGCGCGCGCAAGTAGTCACCGATATCCCGCTCGGCCGCGTCGTGGTCACCGAGTACATGACGCAGAAATGCGGCGTCAAACAACACATCGACGCTGAGCTCTGCGTCACCCTGCACCGCACGAAGTGTTCGCGTCAACATCGCCCGAGCGCTGTCGCGTTGCCCCGCCGACGCGAGCACGGCCGCCACGACCAGGAGGCGATAGTGGGGGCTGTAGGGATGTCCCAGTGCGCGCGCGCTCACCGTCGGGTCAATGCGTTCCAACTCCCGGACTATCTCCCACGCGCGGTCCGGATCAGGCAAGCGTCCGTCAAGTCGGGCTGCGTCGCGTCGCATGAGCGACAACCGACACTCCACAAAATGCCAATCACCTGGCACCATCTGCTGACCGCGGCGACACCATCGCTCGGCTACATCCCGACGACCAAGCGCCGCCGCCGATCGCCAGGCCCAACCGATCACCTCCGGCGCCTCGACCAGGTAGGCATCCGCTTCGAGCGCGCGCGTCGCTGCGGCTTCGCTCGCTTCGAACCGCCCGACGACCCACTGCGCGAAAGACAGCGATGCCCAGGCGCCGGCAAGTGTCGAGTCCACCGCGAGTGCGGTTTGCAGATCATCGACGCCTTCGCGAATCGTGCTCGACTCCGGGCGAAACGTCTGCACGGCGGTCGCCGAACGCAGTCGCAATACACCCCGCAAGTGGAGGGCGCGAGCGAGCGTGGCTGAATCAATCGGCGGTCGGCCGCGCACCAAGGCCAACGCGCGTTCGACATGTCCGATGCCGGGTAACAGCGCGACCACACGGGCGGTACCGTGTTCAAGACGACCGGAGGTCGCCGCTACCCAGCCGCGCTCGATCGCTGGCTCGGGCCACGTCGGATCTACCACCTCTGCGCGGGCGAGCAGCGAGTCGGCAGCGCGGAGCGCCTGTCGTGCCCATACCTTGTTCGTCGTTCCGTCACGCGCGTTGCGCGCCGCTTGCGCCTCACGACGCAGTCCGGTGGCGCGATATAGCAAGGCGACAGCCGCATGATCGGCGCGCCAGACGGCGCCAGCGCGGCCCCGCTCGGCGGCGAGTACATCCGCGCCGAGAATGCGTCGCAACGATGCGGCGACGCGCAGTGAGAGCTCAGCCGCGAGCAACATGGGCTCGACCACCGGCGCACCGATCGATTCGCTCGCCAGCTGCTCGCCCGAGCGCACGTCGACCAGACGATAGGAAATCCACGCGCTATCTCCCTTGCTGCGCACCGAGCCGTTCACGACAACGCCCGCCCCGAGTTCTTGCTGGACGGTTGGCAGATCCACAGGACGATCACGGAATCGATACACCGCGTCCTGTGACAGCACACGAAGAGATTGAAACCCCGTGAGTTCGCGGATCAGTCCCTCCGTCAGTCCATCGGCGAGATAGCCCAACGAATGGTCGGGCGTCTCGTCCCTGAAGTACAT
This sequence comes from Gemmatimonadaceae bacterium, assembly GCA_031370885.1. Lineage (GTDB taxonomy): Bacteria > Gemmatimonadota > Gemmatimonadetes > Gemmatimonadales > Gemmatimonadaceae > Gemmatimonas. Next base: position 14,336 of record JANMRE010000501.1, on the reverse strand, counting down.
CACGGCAACGCGACGTCGCAGCGCATCGCCCGGCGCCGTTTGGATCATCGGCGATGATGCGGCCGAGATCTTCCAATTGCGCAGGAAGCCCACAGTCAGGCTCACGGCCGCGACCGCCACGATCAACGCGATTGACCGCCGTTTCCAACTTCTGTCCGGAATCGACGACGGCGCTGGGAGCGGCGCTGACAACGATGTCGTCACAAGCATATCGGCAATCGGCGCCACCGGATAAGGCGCATCGATCAATCGCGACTCACCGTTCGCACTCGTCGACACGCCACTCGCCAACCCGGCAGACGACGAATGGGTGCTGTCAGCATTCGCCCTGATTTCGGCGACCAACGCGGTCAACGTCCGGTCGAGACCGACGCCGAGCTCCTTCTGCAACAGCGACTCGTGCGACAACAACAATTGTAGCGCGGCGGCGCGTTCACCGGCCGCTATCAGCGCCCGGGCTGCGCGTTGCACTGCGGCCGAGCCATACGGATCGTGACGTACCACCGCTTGCCACCACCTCGCCGCTGCCGACCAGTCGCCCTCGGCCTCACAACTGTCCGCGAGCTTTCGGAGCGCCGTGATGTACGACTCCGCCAATCGCGCACGTTCGCTCTCCACCCATCGCTCGAACTCGGGTGCGTCACGAACGAACCATCCGTCCAGCAGTGGTCCGGTATAGGCGTTGGCCGCAGTCGTCCAGTCACCGACGGCAACCGCCGCTCGGAATCGATCAACGTCTGCGACCATCACCTCGCCCAGTGTCAACTCGTCTCCGACGGGAGTGAGGACCGCATCTCCCAACTCACGGCGCAGGATGTACACCGCTTCGGAGAGGAGTTTGCGAGCGGCATCCGGGGAACTGTCCGGCCACAGATAGCCGAGGACTCGCTCCCTTGTCATCGTTCGGCGCGGTGAAAGCGCCAACAGGACCAACAGCGCCAGTCGGCGACGCTGTGTGGCGCGGCCAACGACCGCGTGGCCGTTCAGTTCAACTCGTGCACCACCAAGAAGATGAAGACAGAAGGTCATTGATGCCTCATCGTTTTCACCTTATCAGGCCGACGGCTGCGGACGCTAAAGTACCGGCGCATGGCAGGGCCGGCAACTGTTTGATCCCCGAGCAACGGTGTTGACCCCTCGATTCTCAAAGATTGTGAAAAGGTTGAGAGTTGTGAGGAGGAAGTCCGAAACAATGTTGAGGGTGCTGGTACATGGTAGGCGCCAACGTTCACCACGGATCATGAGATGTCCATCGAGATGCCGCGCGCCGTGGTGACATGCAGGAGTCTACGATGAGAACGGCAGTCCTAAGGGAGTTTGGTGTACCTTGCGCGGAGTTCGACGCCACGGGCGCCCTTCGCGATCTTTCCCCCTCGGCCGCTGATCTGTTGGGCGAGGATCTGACGATTTTCACACAGCAGGCCGCGATGCTCGCCCGAGACCTCTTGGCGTGTGCGTCCGTTGGGTCGGATCGCCGCGATCGTGCGATCATTGAAGTACCCTGTGCCGTTCCAGGTCTGGTGCTGCGATTGCAGGTACTGCCGCGAGATGGCGGCGTCCGGCTGGCCGTGGCGTTGCTCCTTCCTGGCCGAACCCTTAGGGTATCCCGGCCGCAGGCCAGGTGGGGCCTCTCTCCTCGCGAACACGATGTGGCCCGTGAGATCGCACGCGGTGCGTCCACCAAAGAGATTGCGAAGCGGCTCCGAATCAGCGTGCACACGGTGCGCCGCCACAGCGAGCGGGTATTCACCAAGCTTGGCGTGCAAAGTCGCACTCAGGTTGTGGTGCTGTTTGGCGCCTCAGCACCGAATCAAGCCAACCCAGCCTCCAGCACACCGCAGACGTCCTCCTTCCTGGCGTCCTGATCATGGCCGTGTACGCCGTGCGAATTGAGTCGAGCGCGATAAGGGCCACCGTCGCGATCCAGTCCGTCGGGACGTGGGCACGTGCACCCGGTCACGTTATTGCCTTTTCTGCTTCGGGCGTGGATGTCGTGGAGTCCAACCTGGAGATCGACGACCGCGTCGTGCGCCTTGTACAACGTGAGGGCGCGTGCGGCACGTTGACGCTCCTTGTGCAGCTCGCGACACCGGACGACCGCGTCGTGCTTCGCGCTGAACGATCTGGCGCCGGCACGCTTCGCATCGCCAGCGGCGGGGATTACCGCATTAGCGTCGGTACAAGCGACGTCGTACTCGACGTGGTGCTCTTTCTCGATCGCCAGGGGGCCCGCGCGGCCGACGCTGCGCCCGGGGACAATTGACCTCGAGACGGAGCGCAATTGATTGGCAGCCCTGAGTTGCGAGGACGTGGTCAGACGTCCGCACCTATCGCTCTGTCAACCAAAAAAAAGTGGCGACACGACCGGCTGCACCCCATGATACAGGTCGTCAAGCGTCAAAATGATCACCGAGTGCCCGTCCTGTTCCGCGCGTGCCTTGAAATCCGGAGCCAACTTCCCGCCCGTGACGTACAGCAGCGGCGCGGCGTGACGAAGCGCGTCAACGGCCCAGCGTTGGCCCGCGTCGGCGAGCACCGCAAGTTCGCGGAAATGCTTCGCGTGCACGTCGAGTCCGAGGTCACCCCACTTGATGGCCCCGGTCATGATGCGGCCGTCAGTGAGCGAGGCGACGACATCCACCTCGTATGATCGAGGCTCGCCTTTCCCGCGCTGAGGCGTGACGGTGCCCTCCCACCGTCCCCACGTGTCGATCATCGGTAAGCCGAGGCGCTGGCGGTGCCGTTGATACCCCTCGCGCGCTATGCGCTCGAACACGCCGCCCATGTATGTGTCGAGACGCGCCGGTACGATCTCGCCTGCCCACACTTCGCCAGGATCGTAGGCCGCCAGCTCCGAGCGGAATAGGGCGACCAGCGCGGCGTGAAACTGCAGGGCGGGGTCGGCGAGGCGGTATCGGAAAGGATGGGTATTGCGGGCCGCAAAGTTTCGCTCGGCGCGGACGTAACCCAGCTCGGTCAGCAAGTTGAGCATGCGCTTGAACGCCGCGTCATTCTTGACGGCGACGTAATCGGCGATCTCTTGGGCAAGGGTCTTTCCGGCACCGATGGCGCGCACGATTGACTTGTACTCCTCGGTTTTGCGGAGGCCACGCTCCTGGTCGATCAGTGTTTCGATCTGCGTCCGAACCTGTCCGCTCGGCGCGAGCACTTCTGCCGCGATGTTCTCGCTCAGGGTGCGCTCGGGGAGCAACGCACGCAGGTAGCGCGGCGTGCCCCCAACTGCGCCGTACGCCACGGCCCGCTCCCGATGGGAGACTGCGGGCACGAGCGTTGCCGCATCGAAGTAGTCGAACGGCTCCAGCCGAATGGTTCGCGCAAAGCGTCCGTAGAGTGGCGCGTCACCCGCGTTCAGGTGCTCCATCGTTCGGACGGCCGAGCCGCAGAGCACAAGGACAAAAGGTCGCTCGTTGTGGTGGACGTCGTGCACCGCGTTAAGATGGGACGGCACCCCGTCGCGAGTCCCCATGAGGTATTGGAACTCATCCAGGATGATGACGAGCGGTTCGGGCGTCCGGAGTTCATAGAGCATCCGAAAAACGGTGCGCCACGTCGGATAGTCGGCCGCGTCGAGCTCGAGGTGGAAGCGCCGAGCAACGGCCTGCACGAGTTCGCGGCGATTGAGCGTGGCCGTGCCCTCGGCCGCCACGAAATAAAAGGTCTGCGCTTCGGGCCACGTATGCGTGAGCAGATAGGTTTTTCCGACCCGCCGTCGGCCGTACACGAGGGCGAGATTGGGACCTGGGCGGCCTAGCAGTTCCCGGAGCTGCGCCCGCTCGAGATCACGATCGACGAAGAGGGGTGGCTGGGCAGGCCTGATGGGGCGGGGTGGGAGCATCGGCCCTGTCGGAGCGGTTGAGGGTGCTAATAAACGATAGTGCTTATCAAGTATAGTAGATAAGAACTATGTTTTGCAAGATCGGCAGTGTGTATTTCTAGGGAATGGTCTGCCCGTATCCATCGGTCATTGCGTGGGGTGCAATAAACGGACGAACGCCGATCAGATGCTTTCTGAACAGTCGGTAGTCGTGCAGCATCCGCTGCAATTGTCCGACAACGAGGCCCGGGTGCACCTGCAACTCTCGTGAAAAGTTGACGACATTTTCCTCACTGTAGCGCGGACGATGGCGGAGTATGAAGTCCGCGATGTCCGCCTGCGGAACGCAAAACTCCGCTGCCGCGGTATTCGCGATGATCTCTGCTTCGGATACACTCTGCCCCTCGGAGGATTCGCTGGCCGTAGTATCACGATCAACGATCGCCTCGTCGCGCCCGTGTTTCTGCAACACATGCTCGCACTCGTGGCGGAGCACGAACCAGAAGTTGTCAATGCGATCAAGCCGCAACGACATGCCGATCACCGGCCTCCAGCCTTTGCCTTTGAGCCAAAAGCATACGCCGTCTATTTTCGAAGACGCGACATGCTCGACAATCACGAAACGAACGCCACATTTTGCGAGAATGTCCGGAACCTGTCGAATGCTTTCTGGATTGCCACGCAGTGACTTGAGCAGCGGCATCGCCTCTCGAAGGGCGCGTTCGGAGTATTCAGGCGTCACCATGGCGCTGGCGACCTGCTTTACCCGGAACAGCCAGGCGCGCTGTGTACCGCTAATGTCCGCTGGGTACCCCGTCTTCCGAGCGGCGTGCGACAGGCTTGGAGTTTGGTCGAGGCTGTCGATTCCAAAAAACTGCAACACCCGCTGCTCCAGTACATCCGGGCTCTCTGAACTCTGCACCCATCCGCGTTTGACCATTTCGCGAATGGGGAAGAGTTCACGAATACGCGCCTCGCGACCGATGCGCGCCGGCGCAGGCCCGGCCCGCCATAGTCTGTAGGTCGATTCAAGGTTTAACCAATACATGGCACTCGTTCCGAGGGCCGCGCCGATTTCCCTTGCCGTCTCAGCCGAAACGCCGCGCTTCCCGGAAATAATCTGGTTGATCACGGCGGGAGGGCGACCGATGATGGCCGCAAACTCCTCCTGTGTCCATCCGCGCTCCTCAAGCTCGTCCCTCAGATACTCGCCCGGAGGGAAGCCTTCCGCCGGAATCCTGTCGCTCAATGCCTCCTCCCTTTGCTTAGTGGTAGTCTTCGATTCCTACGATGCCAACGCGTTTTTGCTGTCCTTCCCCACGAATTTCAATGATCAGTCGCCACTGTTTGTTGATGGGTAAGGAATGCTGGTGGGACCGCTTCCCCTTCAATCGTTCGTAGCGCAGTCCGCGAGATGCGCGCAGGTCGCGCGAATCAGGAGCAGCTCGAATAGCCCACACAACCTTGCGGTAGCCACGTACGATCTCGGGACCGAACCCAGCGTTGAACGCAACGTCAATCTCCAGCCGGTCAAGCTCATCCGAGTCGAACTCAACGTCCATAGTGAACAATAGTTCGCAAATAGAAAAAGACAATAAGCGATATTTCGCTAATTGAAAAGTGCCGTTAATAATGCCTAAGAGTTGGACAAGTCCGCTCGTCGACGTTCGTACAGCGATCGTCGATTCGCTCTGGCATCGCATCTGCCGGCGCATAGCTTCTCGTGCTATCGCAATGGTTTCTCGCCGAATCGCCGCCCCGGGGCAGAATTGCTCGACATTCGATGACTGACGCATTCTTCGCGAAACCAATCCTCAATTCGCCGTACCTGCCTCCAACCCGTCACTGGGAGTTGGACGAGTGGTGGAGGCCGGCGTGCTGGAGGCACGCGGTGAGCGGCAGCAGCGCGTGTACCTGTTCACCGCGGCGACTTACAGGACATCGGGCCGGCGTCGGCATATACCCGGGCCGCCGGGTTTGAGCCGCTTCAGCAAGAGCAGATGGTTTTGGCCCATTGGCGGCGCACGGACGGATCGCCCCATCTGATATCATGGACCTCTGCCAGATCACGACCGATAGCGCTAAGGCGCTTATTCGCAAGCTCTTGCGAGGGCGTCTTATCGCTCCAGTTGGGCGAGGGAAAGCCACATTTTACCAACTTGGCCCAGAAAATACGGGTGCACCCAAATGAAAAACTGGCACACCCATAAACCACAACCCGCAAAATACCGTAAATGAGTATAAAGCGTTTTCCGGCAACGCTTTGGCTTTTTGCATCAGACCCAGACGCGCCCGTAAATCTTACATTGGACCATGGTTCTTGGTCAGTCCGGAAAATGCACATGATGGACCAGAAAATGGACCAGAAATGGTCCAAAAGTCACGTAAGTATCTTCCTAACAACATCTTACGCTTCTGGGTCATGTTCCAATACGCCCCGGCTACGCGCGCGAAGGCGTCTCTCAAGGTGTGCAGCGACCGACACGCGAAGCGAACGTTCACCACAGCTGCCAATGGCTAAAGCTCCCAAGAAGCCAGCCGCCGACAGGGCCGTCGAAGCGCCCACGTATCCTGAGTCCAAGCGGAAGAACATCCCGACCGCCGAGTATCAGGCCATGCTGGCCAAGGCGGACGAGCAGATCCGCGTGGCGTACGAGCGTCGCAATCGCGATCTCGATCCGCAGTTGGTGTGGCGCGGCAAGGAGAGCCAAGACGCGAGCGATCTCGTGGTCAACGCGCCGCCGCTCTACATCCAGGAGAAGGTGCACCCCAAGGCACTCATCAATGACTTGCTGCGGCAGACGCGCGAGCAGAATCATGAGTCGGGAGAGATCGCGGCCGATCTGTTCTCGGATTTCAACGGCATTCCCAAGGACATCGACAAGACCGAGTTCTATCAGCACGATCAGAACTGGACCAATCGCATGATCCTCGGCGATTCGCTGCAGGTGATGGCACGATGAAGATCTGGACCGGCGTTACGGACAATCGTTGGTATGAAAGTCTCTCTCGGCAGCAAGATCTCGACGAGGTGAACTTTTGGCATCCACGTGGACGCCCGCCCTTCACCACGCTGCCCGAAGGCACGCCGTTCTTATTCAAGCTGAAGAGTCCCTATCATCATATCGCGGGCGGCGGGTTCTTCATCAAGTACGAATCCCTCCCTCTAGAGCTCGCGTGGGATGCATTTGGCGCGAAGAATGGGGCATCCTCCTTCGGAGAGTTCGAACGGTTGATCAACGCTGCTCGCGGGAAGGACGCAGATCGTACGAAGGACATAGGCTGCAGCATACTCGGCGAGCCTTTCTTCTTCGCCAAACAAGACTGGATACCGTTATCAACAGAGTTCGCCGGCAACATTGTCTCCGGAAAAGGCTTCGACACGGCAGAAGAAGACGGTCGTCGAATCTGGGATGCCGTGCAGTTGCTCATGCAGGCGCGCCCGCTGCGCGCCCGACAGGTCGCCGAACAGCACGTAACATACGGCGCTCCCAGCCTGAGGCGCCCGCGGAGAGGACAGGGGACGTTTCGTGCTTTGGTCACGAACGCATATGGTCGACGATGTGCGATTACCGGGGAAAGCACTCTGCCAGTTCTTGAGGCTGCGCACATCAAACCTGTTGCCGTAGACGGACTGCACAACACATTCAATGGACTCCTCCTGCGTTCCGACTTCCACAGGCTCTTTGACGTCGGTCTTGTCACGGTAACGCCAGAGCATCGCGTGCTTGTCAGCAGCAGGATCAAGGATCAGTGGTTCAACGGGAAAGCATACAGTCGCCTGCACGGTGAGCAGCTGGCCTCACTGCCTTCCTCGGCTGAAGATCATCCACGCGCTGACCTACTTCGCTGGCACAACGACAACGCGTTTGAACGGGAGACGCGCAATGCTTGACAACGCGACGCTGCAGGCGGCCCTCGACTTTCGACGTGCTCGAGATTGGGAGCAGTTCCACTCTCCGCAGAATTTGGCGATGGCCATTTCTGTCGAAGCTGGCGAGCTGCTGGAGCAGTTTCAGTGGATGCTGCCTGGAGAATCACGCCCGACTGAGAAGCATCGGTCAGCGATCGAACAGGAGATCGCCGACGTCGCCCTTCTACTGACATATCTTGCGAACGACCTAGGAATCGATTTCAACGAAGCTGTGCGACGGAAGTTGGCGCTGAACGCACAGCGATATCCCGTCGATAAGTCGCGCGGAACGGCAACCAAGTACGATGAACTGTGAGGGTTGAGCTTCGCCAAATGGTCGTCGACCGCGAAGAATGCGCACACCAAGTGGTGGGAAGCGCGCATCGAGCGGCCGTCACCCGTCCCGATCTTGTGCAAGCGGCACGCGAAGCCGCCGAGAGTGGTTCGATGTGCTGATCGCGTGCGCGTTCAACTTTGAGGCTCACGCCACCGAGTTCGCCAAGCTCGGCAAGGTGCCAGTGCTCAAGGCGCGCATGAACGCCGATCTGCACATGGCCGAGGATCTCAAGAAAACCGACAAGGCCAACCTGTTTGTGGTGTTTGGCGAGCCGGACATCACCATCATCCCGGTCGAGCAGGGTCGCGTGCGCGTGAAGGTGAACGGTGTTGATGTCTTCGATCCCAGCACCGGCAAGGTCCGCTCAGACGACGCCGACGGCATCGCCTGCTGGTTTATCGATACGGACTACAATGAGGAGAGCTTTTTCGTTCGGCACGCGTATTTCCTGGGCGCGAACGATCCGTACAAGTCGCTCAAGACCACGCTCAAGGCCGAGATCAATCAGGATGCGTGGGAGTCACTGCACAGCGATACGTCCCGGGCGTTCGACAAGCCGAAGAGCGGGCGGATCGCGGTGAAAGTAATCAATCATCTCGGGGATGAAGTGATGAAGGTTTTCAGGGTGTAGTTGGCCACCGTCCCTCTCGACAAGGACCCTGCTTCGGGCAATATTCGGCCATGTCACAGCGAACCGGTATCGAGTGGACGGATTCGACCTGGAATCCGGTGACTGGCTGCACTCAGGTGAGCGCTGGCTGCGACAATTGCTACGCGCTCACTCTCGCGAATCGTTTGCTGCGCGAGCACTACACCGCGCGGGTTCCTGCGCGCGATACGGCGGAGAATCGGGCGAACCCGTTTGCAGTGCGCCTATGGCCAGAGCGACTCGTTGAACCGCTTCGATGGACTGAACCGCGTCGCGTGTTTGTGAATAGCATGGGTGATCTGTTTCACGCGCACGTTCCCAGCGCGTTCGTGCGCTCAGTCTTTGAGGTCATGCTGTCGGTCGATTGTCATGTCTTCCAGGTGCTCACAAAGAGACCGACTCGGATGGAGCGATTCATCCAGGCCAACATGGACCTGTTCAAGGACGGTGTCGTGCCGCCGCACATTTGGCTCGGCACGTCCGTTGAGAACCAGCCGAGCGCAGGTCGTGTTGATCAATTGCGCCGCGTACCGGCCACAATCCGATTCCTGTCGTGCGAGCCCCTGCTCGGTCCAGTAGAACTCGATCTTGCGGGGATCCATTGGCTGATCGCTGGAGGAGAAAGTGGAATCCGTCATCGCCCGCTTGCTCTTGACTGGATACGCTCGCTTCGTGACGCCTGCCACCAGTCAGGCGTGCCTTTCTTCTTCAAGCAGATCGGAGGACGTACTCCGAAGGCTGGCGGACGCCTTCTCGACGGCGAAACCTGGAGTCAGTATCCTGCGCCGTCTCAGTTGGTGAGTGCGTGAGCGACGAACCACGCATCGTCGCTGCCGACGGCCTTTATACTCCGGAACTCGAGCGGAGATACGCGATGACCTGGCAAGACTTCATCACCACGGACGCGAACGTGCTGGCAGGAAGGCCGGTGGTCCGGGGACTCGTTTGGCGGCGGATTTCCTGCTCGGACGTTTCGCTGCTGGCTCGACCCACGAACAAGTATTGAGCAGCTATCCGGAGCTATCCGCAGAGTCTCTGCGCGCCGTGTTTGCGTATGCTCCTGAAGTCACTCGCGATGAGGCGATCGATTTGGTGAACCGCGGCGCGGAGTAGCAGTCCGGTGCGCCTCACGGGGAGCCCTTCAATCATCTCGGGGATGAGGTGATGAAGGTCTTCAGGATGTAGTCGGCCACCGTCCCTCTGGGCTATTCCTCGCCAAGCAGCCACGCGGCGGTCGCGTGCCATTCAAGGCGGCTCGGGAGGCGCCGCGTCGGCGGCGTGCTGTTCAGGGTAAGCAGCAGAGGTCGCGCGTCGGGCATGCTGTCAGCCGCCGTGCGCAGTGCGCGCACCTCTCGTTCCCACGTTGTATCGGCTTCGGCATCAAGGCACACCTGCACCAGCAACGGCGGATCGCCCGGCCGCTCCGCCAGGAAGTCCACCTCCCAGTCCTCCCCGACCCGCAACCAGCTCGTGGTGTATCCGCGCCGTTCGAGCTCGAGCAATACGGTCGTCTCCAGCGCGCGACCGCGATGTGTTGTCGCAGCACGCTCGTAGAGCGAGATGAGCCCGGTATCGATGGGATAGGACTTCCGTGGGTTCACGAGACGTTGGCGTTCGGACGTCGAGTGCATACTGAGCGTGCGCACCAGGAAGGCGTCTTCGAAATATGCCACATACGCCTGCAATGTCTCCTTGGCGACCGGTACGCCGTGTGACTTGAGCGTGTGGTGGAATCGATTGACGGTGAACGCCCCACCTGGCGCCGCAAGCAGCGCGCGCTGCAGCCATCGCAATGCGACGAGGTTGGTGACGAGATGCCGCTCGGCGACATCGCGCAACACCATGACGTCGACATAACTTGACAGTAACGCGTGCCGATCGCGCGTTTCAGTGCCCTGCGCCTCGGGAAATCCTCCGACGGCGAGGTAGCTGGCAAGCGCCGCGTCGAGCGTCGTACGCTGTGCGGGACTGAGCTCACGCCATCCTTCGGATGGTTCCGCGCCGCGATGACGCAGCGACTCGCGAAACGAAAAAGGATGGACCAGTACCTCCATCCCCCGACCGCGCAGCGACGTGGCAACCTCCCGGCTCAGCAACTTGGCCGATGAACCGGAGACGAAGACGTTGGCCGCCTGCTGGTCGAGGAGACGTCGGACAAACGTTTGCCATCCCGCCACGAGGTGAATTTCGTCGAGGTAAAGAGTGCGCGCGCGCGGCGCGAGCAGCGCGGGATACTGACGACCGTGCTCGTCAATCATCCACGCCAAATCGGCGGCGTTTGCCCCTATGAGGTGCTCGTCCTCAAACGACAGCAGGAGTTGGCTCGCCCGCGGACGACCGCTGGCGATGGCGGCCTGGGCCTGTTGTCGCAGAAAAGATGTCTTGCCGCCGCGACGCACCCCAATAATGGCCATGGCCTTGCCGGGAATATTCGGGAGACGGATATCTCTTTCCGTCAGCGGCGGCAGGGGCTGAGTCAGCGCATCGTGCAGTTTGAGACGGAGAAGTTCCGGCGTAAGTGTCAGTTTCATACTGTCAAGATAGCAATAGTTTGACCGTATGCAACTGCCGACGCGGGCGATGGATATATTCCACTGAACTCGAACGGAGATACGCGATGACGTGGCAGTGAACTTCCGCATCGCCGACACTTTCACCGACGCCCTCGCCCGCCTCACGGGCGAGGAACAGAAGGCCGTCAAGACCACCGCATTCGACCTGCAGCTGAACGTCGCGGCGCCCGGTCTGTCTTTCCACAAGCTCGACAAGGCGAAGGACAAAAGCTTCTGGTCGGTGCGCGTCAGCGGTGACTTGCGCATCATCGTGCACAAGACGGCGGACTCGCTGCTCTTGTGCTACGTGAACCACCACGACAAGGCGTACGCATGGGCTGAGCGACGTCGGCTTGACGTTCATCCGACCACAGGCGCGGCACAGTTGGTGGAAGTGCGCGAGACAGTCGTCGACATCGCCATCCCGCGCTTCGTCGAGGCCGAGGTAGCGTATCCAGCGTCGGCCGTCGCGAGGCCACTGTTCGACCATGTCGCCGAAGCGCAACTGTTGGAGTACGGCGTACCACCGGAGTGGATGTCGGACGTGAGGGCGGCGACCGACGACTCCATCTTCACGATCATCGCGCACCTGCCGAGTGAAGCCGCCGAGGCGCTGTTGGAGTTGGCGACGGGCGGTACGCCAGCGGCGCGCGCGACGGTCCCCATCGATGCAGATCCGTTTGAGCATCCCGATGCGAAGCGCCGCTTTCGCGTCATGGCCAATGTCGAAGAGCTCGAGCGCGCGCTCGCCTGGCCGTGGGATCGGTGGAGTGTGTTTCTGCATCCGGCGCAACGTGAGCTCGTTGAGCGCACATTCAGCGGGCCGGCGCGAGTCTCCGGTTCGGCCGGCACCGGCAAGACTGTGGTCGCGCTGCATCGAGCGGTGCATCTGGCCCGGAAGCATCCGGACGCGCGCGTTTTGCTCACGACGTTTTCTATTCCCCTGGCGCGCATGCTCAAACAAAAACTGCGCCGACTCACCGACAACGACGGCGCTTTGGCGGAACGGATCACCGTTGACGCGATTGATGAAATCGGCATCTCGCTCTACGAAGCGTCGTTCGGAACGCCAAGGGTAGCCACGTCGGCGATGATTCGTACGCTGCTTTCGTCCATATCAGGCGATGTAGGCGGGCATTCGTTCTCCGAGCGATTCCTGGAGCAGGAGTGGACCGAGGTTGTGGACGCGTGGCAGCTGGCGTCATGGGAATCGTATCGCGATGTCGCACGACTGGGTCGCAAGCAGCGTCTGAGTGAGAAGCAGCGCGCCACGCTGTGGTCTATCTTCTCGACAGCCCAGCAACGACTTCGTGAAAGTGCGCTCGTGACACTTGCGCAGGTCTATGGTGACGTGGCCCGCGAGATCGAGCAGGGAAGTTCGCCGCCCTTCGACTACGTCGTGGTAACGCCTCTTCCAGTTGCCATTCTCCTGGAAGTCGCTGGGCGTTGATGTGCGCGGACGATCGCACACGCTGCGCATGAACTACCGCACGTCGCACCAGATTCGCGGCATGGCCGACCGCCTGCTCGACTCGGAGCTGGCCGACGTCGATGGCGTTGCGGAGTCCCGCAGGGGCACCGTCTCGGTATTCAACAGTCCCGAACCAACGCTCGTGATCGCGGCGACGACGGCCGAAGAGGAGCACGCCATTGCTGAGTGGCTGCGCGAGCGGATCGCCGAGGGCGTGCATCCGGGTGAGATTGGGATGTTCGTGCGCTCGCGACATGAGGTAGCACGTGCCCAAGGCGCGCTTACTGCGGCGGGGCTTGCCTACACGACGCCTTCACCGGGCGTTGATGCGGAACCGGAGAAGGCGGTGCTGATGCCGATGCACCTGGCCAAAGGCATGGAGTTTCGCGTCGTGGTGGTGGCGGCGTGCGACGAGGATGTGCTGCCACTGCAGGAGCGGATTGAGTCAGTTACCGACGAGTCTGATCTTGAGGACGTCTACAATACCGAGCGGTATCTGTTGTACGTGGCCTGCACGAGGGCGAGAGATCACTTGCTCGTGACGGCGGTAGCGCCCGGATCGGAGTTTCTCGCGGATTTGAAGCCGCAACGCAACGTGCCAATCGATCAAAGCGGACGCGCTCGCCCCACCAGCGCCTCACCAGCCCGCATCCGCACTACATAATCCCGCCCCTTCCGCCGCACTCCCTGCCAGCTCCACCGCACCGCTCTCCCCTCAAACGGATCCCTCAGCCGCAAGACGCCACCGGCGGTACTCACCACTCGCACGCTCACCGTTCGCCCCGCCGCCCGCACGCCGCTCACCCGAAACCCGCCCTCAGCACGCAGTTCGCGAAACGACACATCGCTCCACCGCGCACTCACCGCCGGAAACACCCGCACCACACCGCCCCAGCTCTGCAGCAACATCTCGTGCGCGGCGTGCAACGCCAGAAAATTCCCCTCCAATGTGAACGGCCGGTACTTGAACGTGGACAGCCCGGTACCACTCTGATCTCCGTTCGCATGGAAACCGTTCCGCAGTATGAACGCTCGGCCATAGTTCTCAAGCTGCTGTAACGCTTCCTCGCTGCGCCCGGCCCGCGCCAGCATCGCGCTGTACCACACGAAACTGTAACCCACCCACGCGTCGCTCCCGTACCGCTTCAACTGGTCCAGCGACCGCTGCACCACCACACTGTCGCGCACGCTCTCGATGGTGAGCAAGCCCAACGGGTGGATAGCCATCGCATGTGAGAAATGCCGGTGCGACGCATCGTACGGCAGTCCGGTGGCGAACGGTAGCGCACCGGTGGCGCTGTCGATTACCAGTGGCTCAAGCTGCGCCCCCGTGGCACGCCATCGCCCCGCCGCCGCCGAATCACCAAGCGCAGTCGCCATCTCATCCAACGCGCCATACACCCAATGCAACAGCGCCAGATCGTAGTTGGACATGCTGGGCAGCCAGGCACGCAGGCTGTTGTCGAAAATCTCGGGGCTGGTTGACAGCGGCAGCCGTAAGCGCCCGTCGGCGCCCCTCTGCAACAGCGCCGCAGTTGCGCGACCTAGTTCGTCGACGAACGGGTACGCTCGCTCACGC
>JANMRE010000494.1:0-1633 GCA_031370885.1 Gemmatimonadaceae bacterium | reverse complement strand
CCAGCGCGAGGCAATAGACGCACGAGACCCCGCGTTGAGGATACTCGCCGCGGGGCGTTCGGGGACCGGACGTCCGAGTGAAACCGCCGTTGCCCCGACCGCTGCACATATCGCAGCGACGAGGAGTCTGCGCGGCGTCCGCGTCAATCCATTTGTCTCCGTATGAACGTCGGGATTTCCATGTCATCCAACTCGTTGGGGGACGACGCTGAACTCGACGGCGGGGGAACACGAGGCTGCCGAGGCTGAACCGCCTCCCACGCCGGGCGCGCTGGTGGCGCGGCCGGTCGGGGAACCTGTCGATCCCGCGAAGGGAACGGGAGTACCGACGGCGACTTCACCGCCGCGGGCTGGTTTACGTCGGCGTTGGGATTCGCGAAACCGCCCGACGTGCCCGCCCTGCCGGAGTTCGTTCCCGCATAGCCGTTTCCGGGAGATGTTGACGCAGGATAGGACGAACCGCGGCCCAATCCTCCTTGCAGATCGCGATCAAAACCCGTCGCAATGACGGTCACGCGAATCTCACCCATCATGGCCGGTTCGTGCACCGCGCCGAAGATGATCTCGGCGTTGTCGCCCACCGCATCGTGTACGATGTCGTTGATCTGGTGCACTTCGCCCAACGTGAGGTCCTCGCCGCCGGTGATGTTCACCAGCACACCCGTCGCCCCGGAGATGGAGACGTTGTCGAGCAACGGCGACGCGATGGCCTGCTGCGCCGCTTCCATGGCGCGATTGTCACCGCGACCGATGCCGGTGCCCATGAGCGCCGACCCGCCATTCTGCATGACGGTCCGCACATCGGCGAAATCGACGTTAACGAGACCCGTCTCGCTGATCAGTACGGAGATGCCCTGCGTGGCGTGCAACAGCACTTCGTCGGCCTTCTTGAGTGCTTCATGGAACGGGATGCCCTTGCCAACGACGGCCAGCAGTCGCTCGTTCGGCACGATAATCATCGTGTCGACGTTTTTGCGCATCTCGGCGATGCCTTCTTCGGCCTGACGCATTCGCTTGCGTCCTTCAAACAAGAAGGGCCGCGTGACGATACCGACGGTGAGCGAGCCCGCTTCGCGGGCGAGTTGGCAGATCACCGGCGCCGCACCAGTGCCGGTTCCACCACCCATGCCGCAGGTCACGAAGACGAGATCGGCATTGCCGATAACACGCTTCACATCTTCGCGGTTTTCTTCGATGGCCTGACGTCCGATTTCAGGTCGCGCCCCGGCACCGAGTCCGCGAGTAAGCTTTTTGCCGATCTGAATTTTGACGTCGGCCTTGGAGTTCAGGAGCGCTTGGGCATCGGTGTTCACGGAAATGAACTCGACGCCTTCGAGGTGTTCTTCGATCATGCGGTTGACGGCGTTTCCGCCGCCGCCGCCTACGCCCACCACCTTCATGCGGGCGTTCTGCGTAGCGCTCTCTTCGAACTCGAAGGTCATCCGGGGTAGCTCCATACAGGGCTGGGCGGGCACAGGGTGGAAGCCAAGCCTCCCGGACGGCCGGGAAGCCAACGGGCTTAGAATACACTTTCGCCTAGGGAGCGCAACCCGTGAAATGCAATGGAGTTGGACAGGTTCGTCACGGCCCCGGAGTGGGACAGATTATCCACAATCCGGAGCCGCGCGAAGGG
>JANMRE010000480.1:0-10391 GCA_031370885.1 Gemmatimonadaceae bacterium | reverse complement strand
GAACAGCGCGCGACTGCCCTCGTATTTGGCAAAGTGCTCGCGCTCGGTAGCCAGTGTGGTGGCCAGTCCTTCGCTCACCACATACCCGTTTTTCGCGGCACGAATGGCCGGCGCGACAATTTCAGCCCACGGCACCTTCTTGCTGCCGTACCGAAGCCACGCCGTGTGCATGCCGCTTACGGTGCCGGGCACATTGGTAAGCACCGGGCCGTCGCTGGGGTAGCGACCGTTCACCAACAACGACGTGTTGCTCAAGCCTGCGTCTTCCGGCACACGACTCATGAACTCGAACAACGTCGGCTTGGCGAGCGTTTTGAGCGCGATCACCATTTCGCCGTAGCCCGCAATGCCGCTGGCATCGGGTTCCACCACGCCGAGCGCAAAACTCACGGCCACGGCCGCATCAACCACGTTGCCGCCTTTGCGCAGAATTTCCAAGCCGGCGTCGGTGGCGACGGGATGCGCGCTGGACACGGCGGCGCGGCCGCTGGCGGGTTCACGCAGCGTGGGTCGGGCGACGAGCGCGTCGTGAATGATGGCGTCGAGCGCGCTGTCGGTGGTGGCGGCAATGGCGCGCGGCCGCAAAGACGTCTTGATGGACTCCCACTGTGCACGGCGCGTCGTGGCATCCGATTGCGAGAAGTACAGTCGCGCCGAGCGTTCCCACACCCGATCGAAGGCGGCCGCGTTTCGGTCGGCACGCGAATCGCCGCCCGCCAGCCGTTGCACGCTGGTGATATTCGGTGCGATAGGCGCGGTGGCAAACGTCAGTCGATCGGCCGCGCTGCTGGCCGACGAACGCCACACGGCACTCCGATCGCTGCCGCGATCGGGGTCGCCGTTGTATCCCACCACCGTCTCCTCGAACGAGGCAATGGCCACCGTCTTGTCGTCGGGCGACCAGGCAGTCTGGCCGCGCGCCGTGGCGAGGAAATTGGAATAGCCGCCAATGCGCGGTACGATGAACACTCCAGTGCGCGTGGATATGGCGAGACGCTCGCGGTCCCAGGCCCATGACAGAAACTCGGTAGTCGCATCAACCGATTGGGTCCAGCGTGCCGATGTGGATGCGCCCACTGCGAGTGACCAGACGTTCAGTCGCCGCCCGGCTTCGGTCACCGTTAGGAATGCGAGGGAGGTGCCTTTCGGGGCGAACTGCGGCGCGCGTTCGGTGTCGCCGCCCGTGGTGACACGGCTGTCTTTCCCGGCGGCGTCCATGATCCACACGCGCGTCGCGTTGCCACTGCCGCGCAAAAACGCGATGCGTCCATCGGCCGCAACACTGGGTGCGGTTTCCTGTTGTGGAGTGTTGGTCAGCCGCGCGACCGTTCCCGCCGTGCCGTCGGTGTTCACCACCACTCGCCAGAGGTCGTAGTTGCCGCTACGGTCCGACGCGAACACGAGGGCGGCCCCATCGGGTGTCCACGCCGGATCGCGATCCCAGCCCGAGCCCGTGGATAGGGCGAGCAGGGGTGCGCCGGGTGAACGCTGCAGCATGAGATGCCCGTTAAGGCTGAGCGCCAGCCGGCCATCGGGTGCATAGGCAGGGCTGCGCGCACCGACGAGCGCAGCGGTATCGGTGGCCGCTTGTGCAATCGCCAGGGACGGCAGGGCGAGCGCCGCAACGAGCGCGGGCAGGGTGGCAGAGTGCATCAATCAGTTCCGGGGCAGGGCGGACAGTTTGTCGGTGGCGCGCAGTGCTACGAAGATAGGCTCTTCGGGGAAATGTGTGGGTAAAAACGGCGCACTCCGAGGGGTCCGGTAGCCGGATTTGATTGGAGAATCGCGTGCTGGCCGGGAGGCGTATCGCTTTGCGGGGTGGACGCGAACCCGTAAGATCACCAGCGCGAAATCCCGAAGAGCCTGAATACAGACGTCTTACCGCAGAGGACGCAGGGTACGCAGGGGATGGCGTCGCGGTTATGGCGGAGCACCGCGCGGACACACGATACGTTTGATGATGTCTCACTCCGATCCGTCCTCTGCGCCCTCCACGTACCCTGCGGTAAATAGCTTGCCACACGATTCCACGAAGAGCCCGAAGATAGGATCTGCGCGGAATTTCCGGCAGGCTGATTCACCGTTCACAACGAACATCAGCGGCGTCGCACAATCGTCACCGACTCGATCACGTCCCCTTCCTGCACGCGATCCATGATGTCGAGTCCTTTCAGCATGGTCGCAAACACGGTGTAGTCGTGATCCAGCCGGAAGTTGTCCACCAGATTGATGAATATCTGACCATCGCCCGTGTCGCGGCCACGCGTCGAAATACCAAACGTTCCGCGGGCGTGTCGCGCGAATCCCACTTCATCGCGCAAAAAGGATGTGGTGATCCCATCGTACTCATCCGCGCCAGGACTTCCACCCTGCAACACGAACACCGGTACGATGCGGTGCCACGTGAGTCCGTTGAATGCCCCACGCTCGGCGAGTTGTACAAACGTGGCCACCGTTACCGCCGCCTCGTCGGGCAGCAGCGCTAACTCGATGGTGCCAAGATTCCTGAGTCGCAGCCGGGCACTGGCACCGCGCAGCGATGCAAGGGTGGCTGCCGCAGGGAATGGCGCGGGCGAATACCGTGTGGTAATCGCGCTCGTGGGCACGTGCATGCGTTCCGTGATGATTTTGGCCGCCAGCGCGGCAACATCGGGATCGAGATCGCGCGTGAGCAGCATCAATCGCGAGGCCGCAGCCGAGTCGGCGGCCTCCTGCAGTCGCTGCAGCAGCGCCATGCGCGGGTCACGGTTGGTGGCAACGCGCGTCGCCGAGAGTCGGAGCAGCGCGTCTACCAAGGTGGGCACGTGCGCGCCAAGCGCCGGGGAGTTCTTGAAGTGTGCGGCGGCTGCCAGGACAAGGCCTGAGTGCGAACTCTTGAGCGCGCGCAACGCGTCGTCGTCGGTAGACAGTGCGGCGATGGCGACGTTGGGCGCACTGTCGCGGGCCAAACGCACGAGCACGGAATTGTTTTTGAGCACCTTGGCGGCCGTTGCCGCGTACGCGCGAGCCTGCCACACACTGGACGACGCCAGTCGCGCCAGTCCGGTTTGCGCCTGGGCCGTGTCAACCTTGGTCAATGCGATCAGGGCGCGCGCCTGCACGCGCCAGTTCGCGCCGTGCTGCATCAGTGAATCGATGATCGGGGCCGGACATTTCTTTTCGCCCAGCACGTCGATGGCGGCCAGCACCACATGCTGACTCTCGTCGCGCAGCGCAGCCGCAGCACGCTCACACGTGCCGGCCACGCGCATGCTCTGGTAGCGAACCAACGGCGAGGGATCGTCGATCCACTGCCGCGATGCTGCCACCGCGAGACGTCGCACCTGCGGGCTGCTGTCACGGAGCGCGATCGCCATCGTGGTCGAATCGCGATCACCGGCTGCGGTAAGGGCGAGGAGCAACAGTTGACGAATCTCGGCGCCGCCGTTCTCACGCAACGCCACACGCAACGCGGCCACGGTTTCACTCGATGGTCGCGATATGCGAGCGGTACGACGCAGCAGTGATTCCAATCCGCGTGCCGCACCGGTGCGCGCGACCACATCAGTTTCGCGAAGTCCGTTGGTCAGCGCCGACAGCACAGCGGCGCTTGGCGGCACCGCGGGCGCGCCCGCCTTGGCAGCCGGCGATCGACCGATGGTTTCGAAAAGCGTTGAACGAACCGTCGCGTCGCGCTCACTGGTCAACAGCGCGGCAAAGTCGAACGATGCACCACTCTGTCCGAACGCGTTCAGTGTCTCGCGTCGCACGGATACGGCGGGCGAACGCAAAAGCCCCGAAATTCCAGCAACGAGATCGGCTCGTTCGATTCGGCCAAACGCCCGCGCGGCCAGTCGCTGCAGCACCGTGTCACCGCTGGCGACCGCCGCGTTCAAGACGTCACGCGAGCGCTGATCGGCTCCTCGCGCGTGTTCGGCGGCCAACACCTGGTAGGCAGTGGGCGCAGCGGGGGCATTCGACTGGAGCGCGATCGCAAAAAGCAGCCACATGGCGGATCCGGTGTGAGAGGGCGTGACGGCAATATGCGACGGTTGCCCGAACGCAGACAGCCGCCGCTGCGTAGTTTTCACGGCTACCCCCCCCCCCCGACCACGTCCTTCTTCACTGGAGTTCCCATGCGATCCCCCTCCCCCGGGCTCGCCCGCATTGCTCTCGGTCTTTCACTGTGTGCGGCACCGGCAAGCGTGCACGCGCAGGCTGCCAGACGTTCCGGCACACTCAATCATTACGGCAATCCTGCCAAGGTCGCACCGGCGCCAACGAAGGCCGCCATCGATGTCCGCGATCTGCAGATTCGACTCTATCAGTTCGCAGACGATTCCATGATGGGTCGCCAAGTGGGTCGGCTCGGCAACAAGAAGGGAACGGACTACATCGCGGCCGAAGTGAAACGACTCGGGTTAGTACCTGCCGGAGACAACGGTACCTACTTCCAGGTGTTGCCGTATCACCTGCGCAAGTTCACTGAACACTCGCGCCTGACGGTTGATGGCAATCCCATCGTGTGGAACGTGGATGTGGTGGCCATACCAGGCGCTCGCGCACCGCGCGCGATTGCCAACGCGGAGGTGATTTTTGGCGGTACGGCCGGCGATACCACACAGCAGATTTCGGCGGCGCAGGCGGTCGGCAAGTTTGTCGTGCTGTTGCCACAGGCCGGCAGCCGCGGCGCCGGTGGCCCGCAGGCGCAAACGTTCGGTGGTGGACGCGGCGGACCCGCGCCGGCGCCCAACCGGTTTGCCGATGCAGCGGCCGTGGCAACGATCGATCTGGACAACCTCACACCGGCGCAGCGTGTGGCGCTGAATAACCCCACGGTCGCGTCGCAAGCGGGTGGTGGTGGCCGCGGTGGTCCTCCGGGTGGTGGTCGCGGTGCAGTCGCACCGGCACCAGTCGATTCCCTCACGCTGCTCAAAGCACAGTTGGCGGCGTTGCAGCCGCAACCGGTGCTCCGTATCACAAAGGCTGCGGCGGCCCGCCTGTTTGCGCGCACCAGCTTTGACGGCGTGGCCGTTGGCGCCAAGGGCGGTGTGGTGATCGCGTCACTCGAGTATGTGGATATGCCGTCGGAGTTCGCGCGCAACGTTGTCGCGATCATTCCCGGCAGCGACCCGGTGCTCACGCATCAGTATGTTGCCATTGGTGGTCACAACGACCATGTAGGCATGACGGCGACACCGGCCGACAAGGATTCGCTGAAAGCGTTCAACGATCAGCGCATCCGGTGGCAGATCGCCAATAGCATGACACAGCCCACCATCGAAGTGACGTCCAGGTTTGTCGTGAACATGGACAGCATCCGCAAGTTGTATCCGAAGCCGCGCCTCGATTCTGTCAATAACGGCGCCGATGACGACGGATCAGGGTCCATGGCCGTGCTGGAAATCGCCGAGGCGATTCAGGCCATGCCGGTGAAGCCGAAACGGTCTACCCTGTTCGTGTGGCACACCGGTGAAGAGGGCGGACTGGTTGGCTCGGCGTTCTTCGTCAACAACCCCACAGTGCCACTCGATTCCGTCGTTGCGCAGATCAACATTGACATGATCGGTCGCGGTCGTGCGGAAGATATTCCCGGCGGCAGTGACGACTATGTGGGTGTCGTGGGTTCATTCTTCGATTCGAAGGATCTTGGTGAAACCGTGAAGGCGGTCAACGCCAAGTCCGCCAAACCACTCACACTCGACTACAAGTTTGACGATCCCATTGCGTGGGCGGGCTACAACAACATTTACGGGCGCAGCGATCACTTCAACTACGCCAGGGCCGGCGTGCCAATCGCGTTCTTTTTCACCGGATTGCACGGCGACTACCATCAGCGCAGCGACGAAGCCGAATTCATCGACTATCCGCACTACGCCAAAATCGCGAACTACCTCAAGCAACTCACGGTGGAAGTGGGCAACGGGCCAAGACCGCAGTTAAATGGGACGAAGCCGGCCAGGCCGCGTCCGATCGGCTGACGAAGGGTCTCCCGTCTCCCTTCTCCCGTCTCCCGTCTGTTTTCTCCTACCTCACCATTCGTGCTTTCGAAACCCGTACGAAAACCAAATGCGAATTCAACCCCGGATTCGCGCCGCCCATGCTCATGTTCGACAAGTGGTGCAGGTTGTACCCAGACGACACCGAGTATCGCGGTGTGACGCGCCATTCCAGCGCTACCGACGTCGCTGCCGTGAAATTGGCTTGCGTGGCCTTGCCGTATGGCACCACCGCTGAAAAAAACACCCCGCCTGCTGTCACGTTGTAAATCGCCGACAATCGGGACACGAGTGGCCGGGAGAGCTCCGCACCGAACGGGGCAAGGCCGACGCCATACACGTCGTGCAATGTGTAGCGCGCGAACCGCTTCGGATCACGGAATGCCTCGGAGTTCCTCGTGGCGGTGGGCAACCGATTCACCGGTGCGCCCACGCTCGCGACAATTGCCGGCAGCATCTCCACCAGCCACGAGAATTGAATCCCCTTGCGTACGAACAGCGTTCGGGACAACTGCATGCCGGCAATGCGGAACGCCGCGCCGTCGAATTTCTCGTTATTGGAGGCGGTGCGGATAGAGAACGCGGAGCCGCTCCACACCGTGTACCCCGTGGCGAGCGGGCCACCGCGAAATGGCAGGAGCAGCGCGCCATTGCCCGGATGGGTGGCCACCACCGTGCCGCCACTCGCGGTATCTGATGCCGCACCGCCGGATGCGCCTTGGGCTCGCGCCGCCAGCGGCGCGAGCCCAAGAAACGCATACAAGATCGTTGTCGCGCGCACACGCGCGCCGTTGCGCAAACCCAATCGTGTCTCCGTTCTGGTGGTGGTGTTGGCGTTCCTCACCCTTTTGGGTCAGTTCAGACATTCTACGGAGCACTGCGGGCAAACGCTTGTCCAGTGGTGTCCGCTGCCCCAGCTTCGAACTGGTAGTCTCCTTCTGACCATGCGAACACCCGATGAACGATTCCCCTACTCCCGGTCCGTCGTCTGCAGATTCACCTCCGGCGGGTGACGAAGTCCGAGCCACGGCAAACGACCTTGCGCAGCTCGGCGTGGTTCGCCTCGACTTGCTGCGTGTTCATCGGGCGCTCCTGAGCGTCGAACGCTTGCGGTACGAAAAGGCGCGAGGCACGATCGCCAACAACAGTGCCTTCCTCCAACTGATCATCGCCGACCCCTGGTTTGACTGGCTTCGGCCCATGGCCCAGCTGGTTCTGATGATTGACGAACGGACGGAGGACAAGAAACTGCCGTTGGGCACCACGGAGGCGCGGTCGCTGCTCGACAGGGCTCGATCGCTGCTGCGCGCCGATGTAGACGGGGACGCGTTCCAACGCCTCTTTCACGACGCGGTGCAGGCCTCACCGGAGCTTGCCGTGCTGGCTCGACAGGTGGCCATGGGGCATCGGCCGGAACCCTGAGCGGCAATACGTCCCAAAGGCTGGACCGCCGGGCTCGCCGGTGCCATCGTTCATGGGTTCGGAGTGTATTCACCTATTGTGTTCCGGGTGTCGGAGCCGGTACCCGGCCAGAGACTTCCTCAATAGTGCCTATCGGATGCACGCCGTAGCTCGATGCGGGGGATCCATGGTGCTGACCGCGATGCTTATCGCCGGTCCACTTGCGTCGTGCGCCCGGAATGGCCCGTCGACGAGTTCGCTCGGCCGGCGCGAGACACCATCGTCGCCGACGTATCTTGCACAGTTCGATTCCCTCTGGACGCATTTCGACGCCCTCTATCCATCGTTCGAATACAAGGGCGTCGACTGGAAGGCACAACGCGCGCTGTACCGCGGTCGCGCGCAGCGGACCCGCTCGCAATCCGAGTTCGTTTCGATGGCCCGGGAGATGCTCGAACCCCTGCGCGATCTGCATGTCTGGTTTGTCGATCCGCGTGGGCAGACGGTACCGACGTTTCGGCCCACGCGGGTTTCGAATTTCGATGGATCACGTTGGCGTCGCGCCTTGCGTGGCACGGGGTACGTGCAGCGTGGAAGCGAGATTGGTGAAGCGACAGTGGGTGGGTTTGGCTACCTGTTCATCGGCAGTTGGAATGGCTCGGTTGATGTCACGGCACTCGACATGACGCTGTCGCGCGTGCGGGATGCGCCGGGGCTTATCATCGACCTGCGAACGAATGGTGGCGGCAGCGATGCCACCGCGCTGGCCTTTGCGTCGCGGTTTACCGCGCGCAGCTTTGCCGCCTCGTACGTTCAGATCAGGAACGGCCCGCAGCACAGCGATCTCGGTGTGCCATCGGCGCGCATGGTGTCGCCGCGCGGACCTTGGCAGTTCCTCCGACCCGTCATCGTCATTGCCGGTCGGGCCGGGTTCAGCGCGACCGAGAGTTTTGTCGCGGCGATGCGCACCTTGCCCAACGTCACGGTGATCGGAGACACTACGGGCGGTGCGTCGGGCAACCCCGCCACGTTCCCACTCGGCAACGGCTGGTTGTACACAATTCCCCAGTGGATCGAGTTTGGCCCCGATCATCAGCCAATTGAATGGCGTGGGGTTCCGCCGCATGTCGCACTCGCCTGGATGCCGTCGGTGTATGAACGCGATCGCGATCCACTGATTGACGCAGCGGTGGGGCTGTTGGGTGAGCTCAATGGCCTCTTCCGCATTGCACCGTCTGGCAGTGGCCGTGGCGACACGAGTACGATGAAGCCGCGCAATCGCCAGCCGGGTCGTTGATCCGTCGGCGAGGGTGCGCGTATCCCACGACATGTGCAAACGTGGCTCAACTGGCGCGACACCGATTGTTACATTTCGAAATGCATTTTCACTTGGCGGGACGGAGGTGGACCGGAGCCTTCACCGCGGCGGTCTTGCTGTTGATGACGTTCGGTCCACCGGTTTTCGCGCAGGGCACGGTCGCGAAGCGGCCGCCGGGGGCGCCGGACATGTCCCGGCTTCCGCCGTCACCCAAGATCCCAACAACATTCGATGGGCTTTTTGCGGAACGCGATGCACGGGCCGTTGGGGCGATTGGCTATCTCCGGTGTCTGCAGGGCACGGTAACCGCCCTGCGGAGCGGTGCGCTGGGTCAGGTGCCCCGTGAATGGTCGATCACGTGCATCGAACAGGGCAAGGAGTGGCGTGGCGTGTTCGGTCAACTCGCCGACGGTGGCGTGACCGTGCGTCTGCAATATGCTTTTCGGGCCAATGGCGGTGTGCTTACCACTGATCCGGTTGACACGGCGCGCGTGAACGGCACCGCACGCGCGTTGCTGCGCGGCCTGTCGGCACCGTTACCAGGCCAGGGTCAGTACGAGTTCACGCCGGTGCCATTGCCGCAAACGCAGTTCGTGGAAGTCTGGTTTCTCCCGGTGCCCGCCGACCCAACCCGCGCGGTCGTCGGCGGAGACTCGCTCATCCAGATGACATCGGACGGTGTACGCGAACTCGGCCATGGCCGAAGCACTCCGCAAATTCGGCGTGTGTCGGTACCGCTGTCGGGCGCGACGTGGACGTTGGAGAGTCTCGAAGAGCGTATCCCGGCGGTGAGTGAGCTGGTGGTCGCGCGAATGGCGCTCGATCTCGTGCCGCAGGTACAGGTGCGGACTCGCCAGTACGAGTCGGTCATCACGCGCCGCTCGCGTTCCTGGACGCATCGTCGTCGGTGACCCACGTCCTCCAGCTTCTCCACGCATGACGATTACCGTCCGACCGGCAACGCCTGTCGATGTCCCGCTCATTCGGGAGCTTATTGAGGGACTGGCCGAATACGAGCATCTGCGCCACGAATGCGTCGCCACCGAGCATGACCTGCGCGAAACATTGTTTGGCGCCCGACACTACGCGGAAGTCGTGATCGCCGAGTCGGGTAGCGCGCCGGCCGGATTCGCGCTGTTCTTCCACAACTACTCAACCTTCCTTGCGCGACCGGGGATTTATCTCGAAGATCTGTTCGTATGTCCCGCGCAGCGCGGACTCGGGGTTGGCAAGGCGCTTCTGCAGCATCTGGCGGAACTGGCGGTGGCCCGCGGATGTGGACGACTGGAGTGGTCGGTGCTCAATTGGAATGAAGATGCGATCGGCTTCTATCGAAAGTTGGGCGCCCGACCGCAGGACGACTGGACAACCTACCGGGTGACCGGTAACGCTCTCACACAACTGGCTTCTGGCGAGGATACACTGGCATGAACACGACCAACTCAACGGCGCTTTCGCGGCGCCGTGCTCTGAAACTGCTGGCCGCCGGTGTTGCTGGCGGATCGCTGCTCCCGCGGCTTGCGGCCGCTGGCGAACGACACAACACTGAGGCTCGCCGCATCGAACGCATCGGCCTGCAACTGTATACGGTGCGCAGCGCCATGGCGAAGGATCTCGAAGGGACCATCGCGGCGATCGCGGCGGCAGGGATCACGGAGCTCGAGTTTGCCGGCTACTACAACAAACCCGCTACG
>JANMRE010000412.1:0-1988 GCA_031370885.1 Gemmatimonadaceae bacterium | reverse complement strand
CCGATGTCGCGATCCGCCACATCGACATACACCCAGGCGGTCGGCTGCGCATCTTCCGTGCGTACGACCATCGGCCCCACGGTTGGTCGGATAGTCGCCACTTGCCCAAGTGGCACCTGTGCCGTGCCGCCTGTGGACATGCCTCCTGCATTGCGCGTCGCGTCGTCACCCCCAGATCCCATGGCGCCGCGCGTGCTCCCGCTCGACATCGCACCGCTTCGTGCGCCTTGCGGCGCGGCATGCATGACGGGAACGAGCACCGCGGCAAGACGCTCGGGCGTGTTGCGCAACTCCTGCGGATAGCGCACGCGAACGCCGTAGCGCTCCCGACCTTCGACGGTCTGCGTGATTGTCATGCCGCCAATGGCGGTGGCGATCACGGTCTGGATGTCGTCGACGTTCAGACCGTGCCGTGCTGCCGCGACTCGGTCAATGTCAATATCCAGGTAGTAGCCGCTCACCGCGCGCTCCGCGAACGCGCTCCGCGTACCCGGTACCCTCTTGACGTGCCCTTCGAGTTCTTTCCCCAATCGCTCCAGTTCACCGAGGTCTGGCCCATAGAGCTTGACGCCAACCGGCGTCCGGATACCAGTGGCAAGCATGTCGATTCGCCCCTTGATGGGCATGGTCCATGCATTCGTGACACCCGGCATACGCACCGCGGAATCCATCGCCACGACGAGCCGGTCGTACGTCATGCCCTTTCGCCACGCAGACGTCGGCTTGAGCGAGATTGTCGTCTCCGTCATGTCGAGACCCGCGGGATCGGTGGCGGTGTTGGCGCGTCCCGCCTTGCCCCACACGCTGGCAACTTCCGGGAACGACCGAAGGATGGCGTCTTGTTGCCGCAATAACTCACGCGCTCGTGCCACACTGATTCCGGGCAACGTCGTGGGCATGAACAGAATCGTGCCCTCTTCAAGTGGTGGCATGAACTCGCTCCCGATTCGCTGGAACGGAATCCACGTGAGAATGAGCAGCGCTGCCGCAGTGCTGATCATCGCCCAGCGCCGCTCCATCACCCACACCAGCGCCGGCCGATACACGCGAATCATGGCGCGACTCAGCGGATTCCTCTGCTCGCGGCGAATCTTCCCGCGGATGAACAGCCCCATCAACACCGGCACCAGCGTGATGCTGAGCAAACTCGCCGCCGCCATGGCGAATGTCTTTGTCAATGCCAGCGGAGTGAACAGACGGCCTTCCTGTCCTTCCAGTGTGAAGACCGGAATGAAGGAGACGGTGATGATGAGCAGCGAGTAAAAGAGCGATGGCCCCACTTCGGTCGCCGACGCGAGCACGGTGTCCCATCGCTCCTGCGTGCTCAGCGTCGCGGTGTCGATCATCGCGGCGTCGGGAGGCGCGCGACGCTCGAGATGCTTGTGGAGGTTCTCCACCATGACGATCGCCGCGTCGATCATTTCGCCGATCGCGATCGCGATGCCACCCAGCGACATGATGTCCGCGCCAATCCCGTATGCGCGGAGACCAAGGAACGCGATGAGCACACTGATCGGCAGCGTCACGTGCGCCACCAGCGCCGACCGGGCATGCAGCAGAAACACGACGCAAATGAGCGCGACGATGATCGCTTCCTCCACCAACGTCTTCCGCACAGTGGAGACCGCATCTTCGATGAGCGTACTGCGGTCGTACACCGGTCGCACGACCACGCCGGGCGGAAGGCCGCTCTGCGCCTGCGCCAGTGCCGCCTTCACGCGCTGAATCGTAGCCAGCGCATTCTCGCCGAAACGCATTACCACAATGGCACCGACCGCATCGCCTCGGCCATCAAGATCGGTGATCCCGCGTCGCACGGCCGGACCGATGGTCACACGACCCAGTTCTGCGACGCGGACCGGCGTACCGGCCGCGCTGACGCTCACCACCACGTTCTCGATGTCGCCGATGCCCGTGAGGTAGCCGAGACCGCGCACCATGTACTCGCGCTCCGAGAGCTCCATCACCATGGCGCCGACGTCGCTGTT
>JANMRE010000407.1:0-14066 GCA_031370885.1 Gemmatimonadaceae bacterium | reverse complement strand
CGTTTCACTACGTGGCGATCGATCCATGGCCAGCTGGTACTGCCTGTCCCCCGGTGCATCAGGTATTCGGCGAGTACAATACGGGTTGCGCCTATCTTGAGGGGTTTGCGCATTTCTTTGCGTCTCGTGTGATCGTCAGTGTGGACGGAACAGCAGCGGGCGGTGACCACCTCAGCCAGTTCTTCCTCGAGACGAACACGTATCGTACTTATGGGAACGGATTGCTGATCGAAGCGACCGTGGCGGCACTTTTCAACGACATGGCCGATGCACCATCGGATAATGATGGTATTTCGGGTGACGACGAGGTGATGAGCATGTCGCTCTTCGCCGTTTCGCAGATTATGCGGCAGTGCCGCATGTCGAACCCTTCGACGGCACTGCTTCTTCACTCCGATCAATTCGTCTATTGCGCAGCTGGCTCGGTGGGTGAGCGAGCGTTCGCGCCAGCATGGGCCGGTGGCTGGGGGGTGTACAGCGGACTGAGCTACGACGCAAGCACGCCGCTTCCTCCGCAGTCGGCCTTTCGGTCGTCATGGCTGCACAATTTCTACAACCTCTGACGGTGCATGCGTGCGACATCAAGGCGCTTTCTATGCGGTCCAAATTGCCACTGCCTGGGCGGCGGCGATCGGCCTCGGGTGTTCAACTGGTCCCCAACAGCCTGGCCCAACCAGCGACTTGGAGGTAACCGGTGTCGCCGTCGTGTCCGGAACGGTGTCGAACGCTGCGCTGGTGCCGCTGGATTCGTTCGGCGTTGGCGGTGGCATAGTGGAGGGGGATCAGTTTGCGCTGTACTATTTTGGTCGCGATGCCGTGACTGGTCACGACGGCCGGTATACCGTCCGATTCGAACGGGTTGGGGCGGGCCCGCCGTTCGTTGCAGAGTCGATTCTCGTCGGTCTCAAGGCACATGCGTTGCGTGCGGGCGAGCGACGGCCCGATGGTACGCCGAGAACCTCGTTCGTACAATTCTGGCTGACGTTTGCACGACCGCCTCGCCTGCCGCGTGCCATGAGCGTGAATATCGTGGTTCCCTGAACGACTCAGTCCACATCAAGATGCCATCATTGGCCATAGTGGGGTGGTGTGCGCAGCGCTGACGGCCTGCACCACGCAGTCGTTCGTGTCGGCGGCGTCGTTCCAGGAAACCACGCGGGTGCTGACGGATGCGGCCATCCGCGGTTCACGTGACAATCTGATGGGGCTCAAGGAGAACATCATCATCGGCCATCTGATTCCGGCCGGTACGGGTATGTACCGGTATCAGGAAGTGGACGTCGAGTCGGATGCGCTGCCCGAGCCGGAGCCGATTCCGGTGGCCATCGAGCCGAATTTTGAAGCGCTGCTGCCGAGTGCGAGTGCGTTTGCGGAGCCGGTGCCGTTTACGATGGGAGACATCGAGTAGGGTTGGTGGCGGTGTCTTGAGACGGGAGAAGGAAGACGGAAGACGGGAGACGTCCAGCTGGCTGGGTGTCTCCCGTCGGTGCGTCGAAGACTCCAACTGCTTGAACACGAGAACACCGGCGGTCACAAAGGCTCGTGCCACTCAGGTTGACGTGATCTGTCGCATCCGTTCCAGTATCAGGTCGTCGACACCTTCGAACAGTGGTTGGCGGGACGAGATATGGGATCGAATGGCTGAGACTACTCTCGGGCTTTCCAAGAGCACACGGCAGCGCACTGCAAGCGTCTCTCTCACGTTCTGACTGGTGGCGGCCACTTCGCTTACCAATTGTGGTCGTGCGGCGATCATTGCGGCGATATCCGAAAGATCTTTGCTGGTGATCGGCGATGAAACGCCACGATCTTGATATGCGGCACTCTTGAGCAAGAGCAGTCCGACAGCGCTGGCGTGTCGGACCGGAGGCGGCAGGTCGGTTTCGACCGCGTGGTCAATAACCCAGAGATCGTCTGCGCTTCCGGTTCCGCCAAGATGTGAGCCGCACGAAACGCAGTCGAAGATCACGCCATTCGGTGCGCGCCACCGATCTACGTGGGCTCGCTCACCCATCGCATTGCGGAAGCCTTGCGCACGCAGAGCCTCCTCCAGGTCGAACTTGTCGCCGTACGACGTCGTTGCGGTCACCGCATCAACGTCGTCGGTCGCGCGTGACCCAGAGAGCACGTGGTCTTCAGTCTCCATCAGCGGTAACAGCGATGCTCCGATGAACACCACTCTCCGTCGCAGGCTGTCGCCAAGCTGTTCTGCGACTTGCGTCAAGCGACGAACCGCAGGTGTCTCAAGTCGACCGGGCAGCCTCCCATAGTCTCGCGAGATGTCGTTCATCGTCCCAATGCGTCGAGGCGTTTTGCGAGAATCCCACCGGCCACTTCGCGGTCGCGTGCGGTGCCAACACGGATCGCATCCACAAGTGCGAGCAGGTCATAGAGCTGCGGAGCGCGCTCGGCGAACGAAGCGGCGGCGGGAATGAGCGGCTTGAGCCCCTCGCCGACTACCGTGCCACTCGGCGAAGGCCAAACGAGCGGGTCGACCTGGCCGCTGAGGAGGTTGTGCAGCACCGGAGCACTATGGGCGGTCGGAACTCCCCGCTGTCGACGAGATCGGTGCGGGGGAAATGAGTAACGCGCACCGTGCAAGAGAAACTCCTCGAGCGCAGAGAGGTTTACTTCATGCTGTGCACCTCGGGTGTAAACGAGGCCTGCCGCGTTAAGTCGCTTGACCGAGGCATGTGCCGTGCTCGGACTGACGCCGAGCTCACCGCCGAGCTCGGCGAAAGTCGGCCCCGGACGCCCGGCCAGGGTCAAGGCGACTGGGATATCAATGGGCTGGAGTACGGTAGACATGGTGCTCCTGTGTTCGGCATTCGGCTATACCGTATAGGAGTATTAAATAACGACTTACAGTGTAATATGCAACTTACATCCTGTATCTCAGAATAACAAACTGACTGGGCGTTGTTGAAAGCAGGCGCTAACCCGGGCTAACGCGACGGCGTCCCGATCTGTGCAGGTATCAGGAAGTGGACGACGAGTCGGATGCGTTGCCCGGGCCGGAGCCGATTCGCGATGTACGTTTTGATCATGCCTACTCCCCCCTCCTCCGTCGCCCGCCCGCTGCGGCTGCTCGCTCTAACCGCATGCCTTGCCGCCCCTCTCGCCGCGCAGGCGCCCGCCGAGCACGCCCGCACCCGGTGGGAACGCCTGTGCCAGATCCGGCGAGATCAGTTCGATCTGATTTTGCCGGCGGCGTTGCGCGACCACGGGGTCGACATGTGGATCGTGATGCAGAAGGAAAACCAGTTCGATCCGATGTACGATGAACTCGGTCGCGGCTATGTCGGCAGCGTCGGCTACTGGATCTTCACCGATCGCGGCGGCGACCGCATCGAGCGCGCCGCCATCGGCGTGTCCGGCTACCAACTCGACAAGTGCGGTTATGACTTGGTACGAGGCTTCGCGCCACTCAAGCCTTTTGTCGCCGAGCGCAATCCGAAGCGGATTGCGATCAACATGTCGGAGGAGATTGGTGCGGCGGACGGTCTGTCAAAGACCAGTTACGATCGGCTGATCAAGGAACTCGGTCCCGACTTTGCATCGCGTATCGTTTCTGCAGAGCGCGTGGTTTCGGATTACCGCAGCGGATTCACGGCGTCCCGTCTGGTGGCGTTCGGCGAGGCGGGTGAACTGTCGCGTCGATTGGCCGATCGCGCGCTGTCGAATGAAGTGATCATTCCCGGCGTAACCACGCTGGAAGACGTCTCGTGGTGGATGATGGATCAGCTGCAGCAGCGCGCGCTTGGTTCGAGTTTCGAAATGCCTTCGGTGTACATCACCGGACCCAAAGGCATTGAAGCGACGTCGAGCGATCGCATCATCCAACGCGGCGAACTGCTGATGATTGACTGGGGGGTTGGATATTTGAACACGTGGACCGATGTCAAACGCATTGCGTATGTGCTGAAGGCTGGTGAAACGGCGGCTCCCAAAGGCCTGCAGCTGGCGTTTGACAACGCCGTGAAGGTTCGCGACATCATTCGGCGTACCATCAAGCCTGGACCAACGGCTGGTCAGATGATCGAGCAGCTGTCGACCCAGATCACGGCAGCGGGCTACCGTATGCAGGGCACGTTCAACGAGGTGGGCGGCGATAACAAGATCGAGGTGAACATTGGTTGTCACTCGGTGGGCGATCGTGGACACGGAAGCGGCCCGTCGATTGCGTGGTTCAACCCACGACAGCAAGCCTTTCCCATCAAGCCGTTCAACCCGTTCTCCATCGAGCTGTTTGTCTGGACGCCGGTGGCGGAATGGGGTGGCGCAAAGGCGCGCATTCCGCTCGAAGATGATGCGATCGTGACGCAACGCGGGGTGGAGTGGCTGTACCCCATCAACGAACGCATTCGGCTCATCAAGTAGACGCAACCAACTCACTCCGGACCAGACTGAATCCAAGCAGCGTCGGTTGAGTCGTTGGGCATTTCGGCGCTGTCGGTGGAGCGTATCGGCGCGGCCGCGCCACTACTGACTGGTTGCCGTTCTGTTAACCACGTAGTCGGCGCGCAATCCCCACCCCAGCGACGTGGGGTCGCCCAATCCGCGAGAGGCGCGACCGTGGTTTGATTGTCGATCACTTCGAACTTGCCCGTGGGCAGTGCGCTGCGCAGGTACTGGGCAATGTCGCGACCAACGGCAGAAAACTCCCGCTTCCCGGTTGCGTTCGTGAAGTCCGAAATCACAATACGCGCTCGCCCGTCGCTGGGCGGCGCCAGCATGGGGAGGACGACGTTGCCGGGCATCAAATCGCGGTGGAGGAAGCCGCGGGTGTGCGCTTCGTGCAGGCGGTCGTCGGCCGATGCCGTGCTCGACACGCGGGATGCCCAGCATGACTCTGCGACGCACCCGTGCGACGAGCTTCGTTTCAGCGCTGGCCAGTGCCGAATGCCGACCGCTCGCGGTCGCGAAGCAGTGAAACAAACGGCGGATATCCCGCGAGGGGGGCGAAGTCCGTTGATGTGTGCAGCGAATACAGCATACTCAGACGCTGAATCGGCAACTGGCCGAGATGACGAACCGCGCCCGCCTTGTCACCGCGGATTGACGCGATGCGAGCCAGCATGGTCAGGGAGTCGACCAGTCGATTGGCGGAGAACGAGTGTGAGAGGGCGCGGCCCATGTGGCCGAAGCTCGCTGCGCTATCGCCGAGGTGCGCGTCAACGCGCGCCAGGAGTTCCTCGGCAAG
The DNA here is from genome assembly GCA_031370885.1 of Gemmatimonadaceae bacterium. Classification (GTDB taxonomy): domain Bacteria; phylum Gemmatimonadota; class Gemmatimonadetes; order Gemmatimonadales; family Gemmatimonadaceae; genus Gemmatimonas. Next base: position 8,863 of record JANMRE010000407.1, on the reverse strand, counting down.
GAACTGCTCGCGCTGCGACCCCGCCGGCGCGAAGTCGCTCAGCTTTTCGGCGACACGCTTGGAGTCGGACCAGCGCGCCAGATTGTACAGGCACAGGGCCCGCAAATGCGCGTCACCGCGCGCTTCGGCACTCCCGAACACTTCTGGTTCTGTGATCCTGAGGCACCGCTCACCGATTTGATTCACGGTCGTGCGGTCGAAGTGCGCCACGGCCTCGCTCTGGGCGGTCGCCAGTAGGCCAGGCAGGCCAATCGGGCTTCGCGCCCGCGGGGACGGCGCAGTCGCGATGATGCTATCGATGATCCGCAACATGCTCGTGGAATCACGGAGCCCGGCGAGGGCACGAAGCCGGTAAGTCGCGTACAACAGATTCCCCGGGTGTGTACGCTCGGCGATTTCGACATCCCGCAGTTCGTCGGCATACCGTGCCAGCCGGTGTTCGTTCGACAGCAGGAGGATGACGTAGGGCAACCACCCTTTCACCCAGCCGTGTTCGGGGTCGTACCGGCGCAGCAGGGCAAGGCTCTCGCGCGGGCGGCCGAGTTGCTGTGCCGCGAGCGCTGCCTTGTACACCCAGTCGGACCGTGGAGCGCACGCCGCCGCGTGCCTCGCCGCGCGCAAGACGCCCTCGCCGTCTTCAGCCCGAGTGCTCCGGAAATACTCGACACTGTAGCGATCAAGTTCGGACAGGCGAAGACGTCGGGGTTCCAGCACTGCCAGCAACGAGTCGACAGATGCGGTTCGCCCCGCCGTCAGATCCACGTCCATCAGCCAGACGTAGGGCAGTGTCCATGTCGAATCCGCCCGGGTTGCTTCGGCGAAACTCCGCGCGGCATCGCAACGCGTCGTTTCACCTCCCTGCAGGCTGATGTAACAGTCGAGACCCTCGGCGTAGGCGCGAAAGGCGGCGAGCGACGGGGCCGGCGTCGAGCGATCGACCAGCGACGAAATGCGCGGATCCGCCAGGGTAGCGAACGCGCCGGCGATGCGATCACGGAGTCGCGCCAGCGCCACTTGCTGCTTTGTCGCTGGCACACCGATCACCGGCAGGGCACGAAGTACGCGACCATCGTCCGCCGACTCGATGATCACCTGCACAAACAGCGAGTCGCTGCCTGTGTAGTAGCGACCCACTACGACGGTGTTCGCTCCGGCGCGCGCCGCGAGCGCGCGCACAGCCGCTTCGTCGCCATCGGCCGCCGCGACATTCGACTGCTCCAGTGACGCGGTCGTCTGGGCATCGACCACGTCAACCAGACCGGTCTGCGTCAGTGCGCTCAGCATGACGAACGCCGCAAGTCTTCGGAAGAGGCGCCGGGTGCTGTCGTGACTCATGTTGGACAGCGGTACGATCAGTACGCGGCCGATCGCGGGGCCCGGCGCTGTCGTTTCGGCCCGATCGCTCAACGAGAGCGGCACGGCATCGGCCTGCAGAGGCAGGCTCGGTGTCCCCGTCGTCGACGCCGATGGGCGCTCGATCGGCATGCTACCTCGTGATCGCAGAACGATCACGAGCACGACGCAGCCGATCACCAGCAACGCGGATCTCGACGCGATCCAGCCGCGCCGCAGGAGACGATGGGGTGAAGACACGGACCGTGTTTCAGCGGCAACGATTGCCGGCGCCTCCAACGTCACGACGTCAGCGGTCAACGCCGGCGTCCGAACGTCCTCGACGGTGCCCATCGAATCGGCACTCGCCGCACTAGCCGGCGCAGCGATCAATCTCTGCGCCAGCGCCTGCAATTCGATACTGGGCTCGGCATCGAGCTCCCCGCGCATCAATTCGGCATGCACGCGCAAGTGCCGCAGTGCTCCCAGACGGTCGCCGGCAGCGACGAGCGCGGCGACGTACTGGCTGGTGACGCGCTCGTCGAGCCGGTCAAGCTCCGTGCGCTGGCGCCACCATTCCACCGCAGACCGCGCATCCCCCGCGTCCAGCGCCGCCCGCCCGAGGCGCTCGAGTGACATCCCGCAGAGCCCCGCGAGTCGCGCACGCTGTTCGTCGACCCAATGATCGAACTCCGGCAAGTCCTTCAGATAGACGCCGTCCAGAAACGGCCCGCCGTAGAGATGCACCGCCTCGGCATCGCGTCCCTGACGCGTCGCCAGCTCGAAGGCCGTGCAGTCGGCGACCAGGACATTGCGGTCAATCGTGATGTGCGTCCCGCGTGCAATGAACGGATCGACGCCGAGCGCACCGCGCAGGACATACAGCGCTTGTTTGAGCCCGCCTCGCGCGCGATTGGTGTCGCGCTCGGGCCAAAACCAGGACTGAAGCCGCTCACGTCCGACCCCGTTCTCTCCGCCGGTCGCGACCACGGTCAGCAACGCCAACGGCTTCCGGAGACTGCTTGGGTTCACAGCCACGCTGCCATTTCGCAACGCGAGACCACCGAGCGTGACGAGTGTAAGCACGAGGATTCAGAAGGAGGGGCCGCGCCCGACGCGTCAACCGTCGCTTGTCAGCTCGCGGGAGTAACGTGAAAACTGTTGCGAAATATCCACTTGACCACACATGACCGACGCCTGACCCGCTGACCCTAAATCTCATCGCAGGCTCCGACGCAGTCCGCATGTTCGCGCCCCATCGATACATCCATTCGTCCGCTGACGCCACCCCACCACCAGGAGTACGTAATGACGCTCCCCACCCGTTTCCTATGTGCAAGTATGGCGCTCACGTTGATGGCGCTCACCGCCTGCCGTGAACAATCATCGCGCGTCACCGGTCCGGATCTCGCGCTTCCGGTCTCGGCGGCAAAGACGCCGAGTACCATCGCGGTCGGAATGACCATCAAGGACCGCGATGCCGCCGCCGCGCTGCTGCTGACGCGGAGTGACAATCCGAACGCCGGCGCCGCTCCCTACACCGGAGGCGTGATCACCAGCACTGGCGGGGCGTTTGTGTTGTACCTCGGCAATCAGACTTCCCGCACGATCTGGCTGACGCTCGCCACGCAGGGCATGGGCATTCCCGACGGATACTACTACTCGGACGTCGAACTGTACGCCCAGTGCTATACCGATGCGAGTGGAACGACACTGGCCAGCTTGACCGCCATGAACAGTGGCGCGTCGAACAGCAACTGCTCATTCGGCGTGAATTTCTCAAGCGACGGTGTCAAGTACAAGCTGGCCATGAGCCCGTTGTATGCCGGCACGGGGCACGCCCTCGTGACCTGCACCGCGGCTGGGTCGGGGGGGTGCACCGGCTGGAGCGTCGTTCCCGAGAGCGGCGTCGCGAATTCCGGCGTCGCCAGGCTCTTCAAGTACGCGAAGTCCGGTTCGCTCGTGACCGTCGGCGACTACCACAACTCCTACGCGGTCGCCGTCACGCGCTGAGGTTGCGGTTGAACAGGCTCATCTCGCCGATACTGATTCGGCCAGATGAGCCTACCGCCGTGACTGCAGTTCATGGATGGACCCTGTATTCACACGATCGGGCGGAGGGACTCCCGTGTTGTCGAAATCGTCGGCTCAGGTTGTAGGTTCGCAATTCGCCGGACGTGCGCGGTTTGTTTGGCATGCGTTGGTCTTGTGTGGATTGGCCGTAGCGGGGGCGTGCGGTGGCAATACCGCGCCCGCCACGGCGCCTGGTAACGCGCCCGTGACGAAGCCGCTGGAGGCGGGTTTCAGCGAGGAACAATTCTCACGCATCCCCGCCGGGTCATTCCAGATGGGAACTGCCTCTGGTGGTTTCGCCGAGGAACGCCCGGTTCACTCCGTGACGCTCTCGGCGTTCCGTATGCAGAAAACAGAGGTAACGCAGGGCCAGTGGCGCGCCGTCATGGGTACGTCGCCGAGCGTCTTCAATGCGTGTGGCGACAGCTGTCCCGTTGAGGGGGTCTCGTACCTCGAGGTGCAAGCCTTCATCGACCGCCTCAACGGCGTGGTCGATCAAGGCAAAGGGTACCGACTGCCAACGGAAGCTGAGTGGGAATACGCGGCGCGGGGAGGGACGACTGGCGACTTCAATGTGGTCAACACGGCGATCGAAGCGCTGGGATGGATCAATACCAATGCGCAGGGCACGACGCATCCGTCAGCGCAGAAGCTCCCCAATGCCTGGGGGCTCTACGATATGCACGGCAACGTGTGGGAATGGGTCAGCGACTGGTCCGGCGAGTATCCGTCTGCTGACCAAACGAATCCCTCCGGACCCGCAACGGGAACGGAGCACGTGTTGCGCAGCGGCTCGTGGCTCACTGGTGCGCTCAACGCGCGTTCGGCGGTTCGCTCCCGCACCGCACCAACCAGTCGGGCCGTCAACATCGGCTTCCGCCTGGCGAGAGCGCCGTAGCGCTCCGGTCGCTTTCGCGCGGCCGCGACCACCGGACGCGCGGAGCGGCAACCCGCCCTATTTGCTGTGCCCGAACAGCGTCCATTGCTGTGAACGGCTTCGCCACGTGCCGATATATGAATCCCACCGCGTGCAATGCCTGTGTGGCCGCTTCGAGTGCATCGCGACGCAGGAGAATGTCTACGTCCTGCGTATTCCGCACCGCAGACTCGTCCACACGTGACACCCACGCCGCGATCGCGTTGTCTCCCACCACGGCGTAGGCGATGTTGACCGCATCGAGTGCCGCCGCCGCCCTCAGCACGCGTTCGCGAATGCGGTCACCCGCGTTACTCATACGCTCCCATGAGACGTCCTTGTACGCGGTTGCGGGCATCACCGAGGTGGCCTTGGTGGCGGTGCGCGCCGCGCCCGCTGCACTCCCACGCTGTCAAGCCAGACGTTCACCTTCACCAGCGACGCATCAAAAGCGGCGTGCGGGTCTCGACTGGATGTGGTGGACTCGGTGACGCGCGAAAAGCGTCCGTCGCGCACATCGTTGAACATCGTGATCAGCACCAGGGAGTCGGCGCGCAGTGTGACCGTTCCGTTCACTACGTAGTCGGCGCGCAATCCCCACCCCAGCGACGTCGGGTCGCCCAATCCGCGAGAGGCGCGATCGGTGGTTTGATTGTCGATCACTTCAAACTTGCCCGTTGGCAGTGCGCTGCGCAGGTACTGGGCTATGTCGCGACCAACCGCAGAAAACTCCCGCTTCCCGGTGGCGTTTGTGAAGTTCGAAATCACAATACGCGCACGCCCGTCGCTGGGCGGCGCCAACATGGGAGTGACGCCACGTCCGGTTGGACGTGTGCCTTCAAAGCGATAGACACGCGCGGCCTGTGCCATCGCGGTGTCCATTCGCTTGAAGGCGATTGCGACCGAGTCGGCAAAAATCCTGCCGACCTCCATGAGCAACTGCTCGCGGTCAAGCGGCGTGATCGGACCGTCGGTACTCACCATGATGCGTGGTTGCGGCGCGGTGGTGACGCCCTTCGCCGTGCCTGGCAGCGCCGACGCTGGATGCGCCGCCAACTTGGCCGCTTCCTCCTCGGCGATGCGATGCCGCACGGCAGCGGTGATGGCGAGCGATTCCGCACGTGAAATAACCACCGGAACCTGGATGCCCGCGGCGCTGTCGGTGCTGTTGCGATACACGACGACCGTTTCCGGTTTCAACTTCGGTGTCGGAGTGACCGCGTTCTTGGCGATCTGCAACGCGGGCGTGCGATCGCCACCCGGTCCGACGTCGCGCGCCGACAGGGAATCGACGGCAGGCCCGACGCGTGGTTTGTTCATCTGCTGGGCGACGGCGAGGGTCACGGCGATAACGGCCAGCACCCCGGCCACCCGTGTCCAGCGTCGAGTTGTCGGTCGCGCGGCGACTGTGCTGCCGCTCGACAAGGCGGGCAGGGCATCGAGATCCGCCAACAGCGCCTGTGCGGACTGCGGCCGCTTGGCAGCGTCTTTTTCCAGACAATGCATGATCACGGCCGACAATCCTTCCGGAATGTCCGCGAACTGATGTGGCGGTTTGGGCGTTTCGGTGAGCTGTGCGGCCATGGTGGCTTGCGGCGACGAACCACCGAACGGCGACCGACCCGTGAGCAGCTCATACGCCAACAGACCCACGGCGTAGATGTCCACGCGATGATCGGCGGCAGGATCAGCGGCGAGTTGCTCAGGCGCCATATACGCCGGCGTGCCAATGGCCATGCCGGTGGACGTACCGCCACCGGCCATCGGGATGGCCGCACTGAGCGCCTTGGCCACACCAAAGTCGGTCACGAGCGCATGCATGCCCGACGTGAGAATATTGTCGGGTTTGATGTCGCGGTGTACGATACCACGCGCATGCGCGTAGGCCAGCGCGTCAACCACGTCGTGCAAAATGCGCACGACATCGCGGGCGGGTAGCCGAGTGGCCTTCGTGAGCGCGGCGCGAAGCGACTCGCCCTCGATGAACGGCATCGAGAACCACAGAATGCCGTCTTCGTCGCCGGTCGCGAGCAGCGGCACAATGTGCGGATGCTGCAGTTGCGCCGCCAATTGGATTTCGCGGCGGAAGCGCTCGACGTTGACACCGGCAGCCAGTTCCGGCGGCAGTACCTTGATAACCACGCGCCGCTGCAGCGCGCGTTCGGTGGCCAGGAATTCGCGCGACATGCCGCCGCCGCCCAGCTCCCGGTCAATCTGGAAGCCGACGTCGAGGGCACGTTGAAGGCGGACTTGGAAGTCTGGTGTCACGGTGGAGTGGAAAATCAAGACTGGAGACGGGAGACGGGGGACGGGAGACCTCCCGTCGGCTAGCCAAGATCGCCTGCATCGAAACTACGGTTTTTCGGGCCACGTGCTGCTCGTTTGACCCATTTCAGCGCGGAAATGTTGCGTTGGCTTCGACTGATCCGACGCCGATGTCCGTTCCCTTGGACGCGAAAATGCGCAAACTGTTAATTGGCAACGGTTTGCAGCGGCGGAGCGTAATACGAGCTGCCAACCAACAACCAATCCGACGGGTTGACCGCCGCCCTCCAAACCGGCTATGCTTAGAGTCTGTTCCGTGCCGCGACTGGCAGTGCCCGTCAAACCATGCGCGCAGGATCGCATGTGGCGGGCGTTTTGGTGTCTCCGCGTTGCAGGTAGCGATGCCGGTTTTTGGGTCGCAGACGCAGAAGGAGACATCGCTGGCGCGATTCACGTAGATGTAGGTTCCCGAACACTCACAAGGCGAATGCCAACCATCAATCAGCTGGTCCGTCGCGCCCGAAAGGACGTGGTGGAGAAGTCCAAAGCGCCCGCGCTGAAAAGCAATCCGTTCAAGCGTGGTGTGTGCACCCGCGTCTACACAACGACGCCCAAGAAGCCCAACTCGGCGCTGCGTAAAGTTGCGCGTGTTCGTCTTACGAACCAGCTCGAGGTCACGGCGTACATCCCCGGAGAAGGCCACAACTTGCAGGAGCACTCGATCGTGCTCGTGCGCGGTGGTCGGGTGAAGGATCTGCCGGGTGTGCGCTATCACATTGTTCGCGGCACGCTTGACGCATCGGGTGTGAACGGACGTAACCAGAGCCGTTCCAAGTACGGCACCAAGCGGCCCAAGAAGGGCGCCGCTGCCAAGGGCGCCGCAGCCGCCGGAGCGAAGAAGAAATGAGCCGCCGCAAAAGCGCAGTAAAGCGCAGTGTGTTGCCTGACGCGCGCTACGACAGCCAAACCGTTTCGAAGTTCATCAATGTCCTGATGATTCAGGGCAAGAAGTCCACCGCGGAAGGCATTTTCTACAGCGCGATGGATATCGTGGAAGCAAAGACCGCACAGCCCGGTGTGGCGGTGTTCAAGCAGGCCCTCAACAACCTCAAGCCGGTTGTGGAAGTGAAGAGCCGTCGCGTCGGTGGTGCCACCTATCAGGTGCCTGTCGAAGTGCGTCAGGATCGTCGCACCGCACTGGCCATGCGTTGGCTGATCAGCTTTTCGCGTGATCGCAACGAGAAGAGCATGAACGAGAAGCTGGCCAACGAAGTGCTGGCGGCCAGCAAGGGCGAAGGCAACGCGATCAAGAAGAAGGAAGACACGCACCGCATGGCGGAAGCGAACAAGGCGTTCGCGCACTATCGCTGGTAGGCGCAGCGCGGTGGCTGGATGACGAAACGCCCCGGAGCTGGTCTCCAGGGCGTTTTGTTCATTGTACCACAGAACGGACTGTTGACAGGCGTATTACATTTGTTATAACCCCTCAGGAGCCCGGAATGCGCGTCAAGGAAACGGTCATTCGCCCGTTCGGCAACTCGGCCGGCGTGACCATCCCCAAGGAGATGCTGGAGAAGTATTCCATTGAGAAGGGCGATCGTGTGGAATTGCGCGAGACGCCCGACGGAATCCTGATCACCGCATACGATGCAGAGTTCGCCGAGGTGATGACGCTCGCCTACGAAGGAGCCAAGCGCTATCGCAACGCGATGCGCGAACTGTCCAAGCGCTAGCCGAGCCGCCCGTGGTACGTCGTGAACCCAGGTGGCTGTCTCGCCTGCATATCGAGGCGATTCACGACGTGCAGTTGGCGCAGCATGGTGGATTGCCGGGAATGCGCGATCCCGGCGCGCTCGAGTCGGCGCTCGGTCGTCCGCGCCACCAATGGCACTACGAGACGGCCGAAGACCTTGCGGCCTGCGCCGCCGCGTACGGGAGCGGGATCGCCCGGAACCACGCCTTCAGCGACGGCAACAAGCGCACGGCGTTCCAGACGATGTTCGTTTTCCTGGCGCTGAACGGTCTGGATCTTGTCGCGACCGAGCCGGACGCCGTGACGACGATGCTTGGCGTGGCCGACGGCACTATTGACGAACCGTCGCTGGCCAATTGGCTTCGGAAAAACTCGAAACGACTGCGGCGCAAACGCGCTGGGGCTTGACGCTTCGACGATTGGCACCTGTGCGTGCTGGCAACAACGGCTGCGCTTCGCAGGTCGTCGGCCCACCGCAGAATCACTGTCCTGCTGAGGAGGGCTTCCGGCTCGCAAGAATTCCG
>JANMRE010000391.1:0-2343 GCA_031370885.1 Gemmatimonadaceae bacterium | reverse complement strand
TGTACGCCGAGTCGCGCAAAAGTGGCCGGCAACGCCTCCGGATGTTCGAGATCGACCGCCGCCCCGAGTGCGCTTTCGAGTTCACGACGATTCGGTTTGAACACGGTTGCTCCGCGATACGCAAAAAAGTTGCGGAATTTTGGATCGACCACGATGGGCAGTTGACGCGCGGCGGCCATCCGCACAGCGCCTTCAATGACGGCGGGTACCAACACGCCCTTGTTGTAGTCTTCGAAGACGAGCGCGGTGGCGTCAGGGAGGGCGCGTTCGATCGCTGCGAGCACGCGCGCCACGTCCGACGCGGAGAGATCGGCATCCTCTTCTTCGTCAAAGCGCACCAGTTGCTGCGATCGAGCCATGACTCGCGTCTTCGTGGTGGTCGGTCGCGCCACGGTGACCAGAGAACGTGACGTCATCGGGCCGGCGGCAAGACGGTCACGCACGTGGGAACCGGCAATGTCGTCGCCGATCACCGCTACCAGATCACAGGCCGCGCCCAGCGCGGCAACGTTTTGCGCCACGTTCGCGGCGCCACCGAGCGCGAGTCGACGCTCGCGAACGCGCACAACCGGAACGGGCGCTTCGGGTGAGATGCGATCGACGTCGCCATGCAGATACACATCCAGCATCGCGTCGCCGACAATCACCACATGCTGACGCGGAGCCGCATCGAGGAGCGCAACGAGTCGGTCTCGCGCAATCGTGGGCGGCAGGGAAGACGGGGAGGAGGGCATCGCAGGGCAACATAAGGGCTGCCGCACCGCTTGGGCAGCAGCAGGAGCGGCTGGCGCGCGTTACCTTGCCCCGCCGTGATGCCACACCCTGATCCCACTCAGTCGCTGTCGTCGACGCCGATGCGCCCGGCCCGATCTCTCTGGCTGGTCCTCGCGATCTCGTTGGTCGGGATCTCGTTCGGCGCCCCGTTGGTGCGGATGTCGGATGCTAAGGCGCTGGTGATCGCGGCGTGGCGACTGGGGTTCTCGCTGCTGATCATCACGTGCGCGTTGATCGGTGGTGGTGAATGGCGCCACTGGCGCGGCTTGTCTCGCCAGGACGCTACGTTGGGTGTCAGCGCAGGAATCCTGCTGGCGGTGCATTTCTGGAGCTGGAACGCGTCGATTGGATACACGAGTGTCGCCGCGTCGGTTTCCCTCGTAAACACGCAACCGGTGATTATCGCGCTCGTATCGGCGCGATGGCTCGGCGAGCGCGCCACGCGCACGCAGTGGGTGGGCATTGTCCTCGCGGTGTGCGGCGCGCTGGTGGTTGCCCTCGCCGATGTGCCGGATGGTGTTGCCGGCATCGCGGCCGCGATCACGGGTGAGCGTGGCGCATCGGGCAATGGGGCGAGCGCCCTGCACTCGCGCGCACTCTTCGGCGATTTGTTGGCGTGTATCGGTGCGGTGACGGCCGCGTTGTATTATCTGATTGGCCGACGTCTGCGACGCACCTTGGCGCTCTGGCCATATGTCGGACTGGTGTATGGCGCTGCGTTTGTTGTTTGCGCGCTGCTGGCTGTGGTCTCCGGCGAGCCGCTGCTTCCACAACCGCCGCGTGAGGTCGCCATCTTCGCCGGACTCGCGCTGGGGCCGATGCTGTTGGGCCACACCGGCATGAACTGGGCGCTCGGTCATTTGCCGGCGTATGTCGTAAACCTGACCACGCTCGGTGAGCCGATTGGTGCCACGCTGCTGGCCGCGCTGCTGCCGGGAATTGCCGAAGTGCCTGGTCCGGGAACGCTGGTGGGCGGCGTCATGGTGCTTGCCGGTATCCTGTTCGCGGCACGAAGAACATAGGGCGCTTGGCGGGTCGTTATGTTTTGTTGGTGTTGCACTCCGCCGCCTCCGATTTCCAGGTGCCAGTGGCCGCCGCGCCGTTCGGTCCCCCAGACGTCACGCTCACGCTTGACGTCATCGCCACGCGTGGTGCGCTGGTGGAGTCACGGCACCGTGTCCATGCCGCCGTCGTGGATTGGAATGGACACGTGCACATCGCGGCGCGAAGTCCCACGCTCACCACGTGGTGGCGTTCGTGTGCCAAGCCGTTTCAGGTGCTTCCCATGATCGAGCGGGGGCAGTTCACCGTGCTGGATTGGGGCGCCGATGAACTGGCGTTGGCGTGTGCCTCCCACGGTGGCGAGCCGGAGCACGTGGCGTTGGCGGGCGCGATGCTGGCCCGCATCGGACTCGAGGAAGGGGATCTCGCGTGCGGTCCCCATGAACCGCTGTCCTCCCGGGGCGCGCGACTGTTGCGTGAAAGCGGACATCGACTCACGCGATTGCACAACAACTGTTCAGGCAAGCATTCGGCCATGCTGGCACGCGCGGTGGTGGAGCATTGGCC
>JANMRE010000385.1:0-2670 GCA_031370885.1 Gemmatimonadaceae bacterium | reverse complement strand
CGCAGCAAATCGAACGCGGATACGAACGCGTTGAGGCGCGACTCGGCGCTCTCGGCGCGAACATCAAGCGCGTCGAGTTCAGTGCCCGCTGAAGTCCTGTCGATGCGTTCCACCGATTCGCCACCGTTCGACACCGCGGAATCCGTTCCTGATCTCCCGCCCGGTGTCCTCGGGTGGACCACAACGCGACACGCGGGCTCGTTCGGTCTGGGGTCCGACGAAGCCGTCGGAGCGGTCACGGCGCGATGGCATCACCTGCTTGACGCACTGGCCTTACTCGATGTCCATCGACTGGTGAGCGCCACACAAGTGCATGGCGCCGACGTAGTGACGCAGGGCGCCGGGTGGCACGGTTGGCTAAGATCGCGAGGCGTAGATGGTCACGTGACGGCGGAGCCGGGCACCGCGCTCGTGGTGACGGTGGCCGACTGCACACCGGTATTCGTGTCGCATCCACGCGGTGTGATCGCGGCCTTGCATGCCGGGTGGCGCGGCACGGCCGCCGGCATCCTCAATGTGGGGCTGGACGCAATGGCCAAACTCGACTGCCCGGCAGATGAATGCCACGTACATCTTGGCCCGTCAATCTGCGGGCGCTGCTACGAGGTCGGACCGGAAGTGTTCGAGGCGATCAGCGGCGAACGACCCGCCGCGAAGGGGTTGTTGGACGTGAGGGACGTTCTCGCGAATCAAGCCGCGCGACGCGGCGTATCCAAACTCACGGTCAGCCAACGGTGCACACGGTGCGATCAGTCGCGCTTCTTCAGCCACCGCGGTGGCGACCACGGTCGCCAGCTGGGAGTGATTGCACTCTTGCCGAAATCAAGCCGCAAAATTGGTGGTCGAGCCGCGCTGACGGTCAATGAGTCATCTTGACCTTGTGACGCACGTACCCTAGGTTCCGGTTCTACGACGGAACCTCCGCAAGGTGGTGACGTATTTCATCCGGAGCACGCGGATGGTGAAGTGTGGGGATGGTCCCCACACTTTTTTATTCTGGGTGGTTTTTCAGCAGTTGAGGTCGGCAGATGGGCGAAAGCAGCGAACCCATTGTCGTGCAAGAGCTTGACGCGTTGGGATTCGATCTGGTTGAACTCCGACGTGGCGGCTCGCGCTCGCGACCGGTTCTCGAAGTACGGATCGATCGGCGAGATGGCACGAAGGTAACGATCGAAGACTGCGCCCGCGCCTCTCGTGCTTTGGAAGCGCGACTGGAGGCGGGCGCGATGGTGACGGAGCAGTACGTACTGGAGGTGTCTTCGCCGGGGGCCGATCGGCCTCTGACGTCTGCGGCAGATTGGCGCCGGTTTGTCGGCCGTCAGGCCACCGTGACAAGCGGAGCGCTGGCAGGTGGCAAACAGGAAGTCGAGATCCTCGGCCTTGAGGGCGAGGGCAACGCCGCGGTAGCGCATGTTCGGGATTCGAAGGGGCGGGAGACGCACGTTCCGCTCGCGGAAGTCACGCAGGCGCGACTGGCGTTCCACTGGAAACGATAGGGGAGAGCGGATGGTCGGATCGGCGGAGATACTGGCAGCGTTCCGCGAACTGTCCAATTCGAAGCAGCTCGATCGATCGGAATTGCATGGGCTCCTGCAGGACGGCATTCACGCCGCCCTGGCCAAGAAGCATGGCGCCAATGTGCAGGCCGAAGTCGAAATCAACGAAGACAAGGGCTCCATCCGCATCGTCCTCCTGAAGACGGTGGTCGCGGAGGTCACCGACGCTTCGCGTGAGGTGCTGCTCGAAGAAGCGCGGTTCGAGGATTCTGAATTTCAAGTTGGCGACGTGATGGAGATCCCGGTGGACTTCGCCGAGTTCGGCCGCACGGCCGTCCAAGCGGCGAAGCAGCGGATCATCCAGCGCGTTCGTGAGGGTGAGCGCGCGAAAATTCGCGATGAGTTTTCCGGGCGCGTTGGCGACCTGCTCTCAGGGGAAGTGCAACAGATCGAGCGTGGCAAGCTGGTCGTGATGCTCAACAAGTTTCGCGAGGCGGAAGCCATCATTCCGTACCGTGAGCAGAATCACCGCGAGCATTACCATCAGGGGGAGCCCGTTCGCGCGGTGCTCAAACGAGTGGAAGATACACCCAAGGGTCCGCGGTTGATTCTCAGTCGTTCTGACGCACTCTTTGTGCAGGCGCTATTCAAGCTGGAGGTGCCGGAGATTCAACAGGGCATCGTGGAGATCAAGGCGGCGGCTCGCGAAGTCGGCAGTCGCACCAAGATCGCGGTCACCTCGCGTGATGAGGCCGTCGATCCGGTTGGGGCGTGCGTTGGTCTGAAAGGATCGCGCGTGCAGGCGGTCGTGAACGAACTCGGTGGAGAGCGCATCGACATCGTGCCGTGGTCTCCAGACCCCGAGCGGTTCGCCAAACTGGCGCTCGCGCCAGCCCGCGTTGCTCGCGTGTTCAGCGATACGGTGACCCGGACAATTCAGGCCGTCGTGGACGAAGATCAGCTCTCACTCGCCATCGGTCGCAACGGGCAGAACGTACGATTGGCGTCGGAACTCACAGGGTGGAAAATCGACTTGTACTCCAGTCGCGAGTGGATGGAGAAGGGAGGCGAAGCACCGCTGTTTGCCCCCCTGCCTGAGGAGGGCGATGCGGACGCCGATGTGCCGCTGAATGAGATCGAAGGGCTCGAGACGTCCACGGTGGCGGTGCTCGCT
>JANMRE010000380.1:0-29798 GCA_031370885.1 Gemmatimonadaceae bacterium | reverse complement strand
CCTGCCCCTTCCTCTGTCCCTTCCTCTGTCCTCACCCCTCTTGGAGTCAGCGATTCAACCAATAGGCCACCTTCACCAAAAACGTGTTGTTCGGATGCAGGCGGAACAGGTCCCGATAGTCCTGCGACCACGACCGATTCTGGTTCTGCTCGCCAGCGTCTTCACGCCCGTGGGCCCACACGACAAACAGGGTCGAGCCTGGCCGATACTCCCACCGCGCAACCGTGTTGGTGCGCAACTGGGTGAAACGGAAAGCCGTCTGTGCAATCCTCGGCGCTGCATAGGGAAGAAACCGCTCGACGTACGATGCGGCATGCGGCGTGCCACTGATCTCGCGCACGTTCGAATACTCGCCAGTCGCGACAAAGGGTTGCCCATAAAACTCGAACGTCAGATTTGGCGCAACCGTGTAGTTCATGCGCATATTCATCGAGACCGTCTTTTGGTCCAGATGCGCAAAGGAATAGTGTGTGACGCCCGATGCGTCGGTGAAGTTTCCGTACCACTGCGCGTCATTGTGGTTGACGGAATAGTCGGCACCAACATTGAGCGACAAGCGCGTGGAGAATCGCAGGTTGAGATACGGGCTCAACGACGCGCCATTCGAGTTGCCCTGATCGGTTGAAGAGAGATTGACAAACGCACCTCCCGATATGGCCCGTCGACTGTCGGTGTTGATACCGCCCCAGGGAAAGAACCCGCGCGATGCGCGAAGCGTGGGACCACCACGCGTACAGCGATCGCAGTAGCTCGGGCGCAAACCGCCCAGCGTGCCACCCAGATGCGCGTTCCAATTGTTCTTGAATCCGATATGGCCGTTCATGTTCACGGCGTCGTCGAGACGCACGCCGGACGTGTTCCACCGCTCCCAGTGATTCACGTTCACCTGGGCCCATCGATACATGCCTCGCGCGTTTCGAAACGTGAGGGCGGCCCACGTACTCCAGTCGGTGATATCGGCACGTCGCAAGTAGCCCAGGTCGTTCACCTCAAACCCGGCCGATTGGCGCACCACGCTGGTTTCGAAGCGCGTGACCCCTCCACCGTACTTGCCAAACTTGAGCTGCTCGGCGTGTCCCGACAGTGAGCGTCTGGTCGTATCCACGACGGCGTCGTCGCCGGGCTGCTGATAGTAGTGCACTGAATTCTGTTGCGTCCGCGCAATCGCCAGTGGGGAACCCTTCACCTGCGACATCGCCAACTGACCGGCCACTTCGTACTGCTTCTTGTAGAAGCGATTTCGAAAACTGGCCCCGGTGACATACGCCGACGCATGCAGATACGGCGCGCTGAGCGCGTCCACGGAACGATCGACCGCCGTGGCGATCAGACTGACACCGGATTCTCCGCCGCGCAGGTCTTGCTGCGCGCGCACCACGGTGTAGCTCGTGGCCGGCTCCACCGCTCGCCCGTTGGCACCCATCACGCGGGGCGTCAGTGCCTCGAGGGCGCCAAACGACATGCCCGACTGGGTGCGACCCGTCAGTTTACCAGCGGCAGCAATCCGCGTGGCATTCGGCGTGCCCGCGTCGCCATACAGTCCGCGCAGCGACGGTGACCGTCCAATGCGTCGGGAATAGAACAACCCCTCGTTGGTCTGGCAGTCCACGACGATGTAGCAGTTCAGCTGGAATTGATACAGTCCGGTTCCTTCGACAAAAAACGGTCGCTGTTCGCCGACAAACGTTTCGAAGGCCGTGAGATTGAGCACGGCCGGATCGGCCTCCACCTGTCCAAAGTCCGGATTCACGGTCGCATCAAGCGTCACGTTGGGCGTGATGCCGACCTTGATGTCCGCGCCAACGGCCAATTGCTGATCGCGATTGAATCGCGCATTCGGCAGCACCCGCTGCTGGTTCTTGGTGAGTGCATAGGGTGTGAGCTCCGTGTGTCGTGCACTGGTGATACCGGTCAGACCCGTGAGCCGGCCAAGCTGCGAAGCCAAACCGTTGCGCGTAGGGGAATACTCAGGCCAGGCGGTACGCTCGTTGAGACGTTCAATGTCGCGCCAGATCCCGAAGCCAAACGTGTGATCGTTCGTCCCTGCGTAGCGCATCTGAGAAAGCGGGATCCGGAATTCAGCGGTCCATCCCATCGCATCAACCAGCGTCGCCACATCCCAAATGCCATTCCACGATTCATCTTCGTTGCCGTCGTTGCTGATCGAATAGTCGCGCTTGACGCCATCCGGATTGACCGCCAATTCGTAGCCGGAGCGCTTGTCGTCGTACGAGTCGATCAAGAGTTTGATCTGGTCGGACGGGCCGCGCACATCGCGGCGCGACAGAGCGTGCCGGATGCTGTCCGGATGCGGATCGTGCATGCGCACGAACACGTACAGGTTGCGCGCATCGAATGCCACCTGGAATTCAGTGGCGAACGTGGGCTCGCCGTTCACTCGCGGCTCGAACTGGCGGAAGCCGGATGTCTTGGCTGCGCTTCGCCACACAGGATCGTCATCGCGTCCATCGATATTGGGCGCTTGTGCCGCGCGCGTCGCAGACACGGTGGTGACGGACGTTGGGACCGTCGACGTTGCCACCGCGACCGGTTGAGCCGCCTGCAGCACCGCGAAAACTGCACACGCAAGAACTCCCACACCACGCTCCGAGAGTTGGGGACGTCCGTTGGACATCCCGAATCCCGGATTGGTTGGAACGAATCGTCGATCGCGCGGACGATGTGAACGAAGCGCGGCTCAGTGCGCCGCGAACACCGCCCGCAGTTGCTCCACCGCCCACCCCAGGTCGTCCCGGCTCACCACCAGCGGCGGCGACAGGCGCAGTACGAAGTCGTGCGTTTCCTTGCACAACATGCCGCGCTCCTTGAGTGCTTCGCAGTAGGGACGTGCTTGCTCGTTCAACTCGATGGCCACCATCAGACCACGTCCGCGTATGTCCTTGATGACGGGATGACTGATTGTGCGTACCTGCGTCAGGAACCACGCCCCCAGCTCCGCTGAGCGCTCCACCAGTTGTTCGTCCTGCAGGACCTGCAATGCGGTTCGCGCAACCGCGCATCCGAGCGGATTGCCGCCAAACGTGCTGCCATGCGAACCCGGTCCGAATACGCCCAGCACCTCTTTGCGCGACACCACCGCCGACACGGGATAGAATCCGCCCGACAGCGCTTTGCCCAGCACGTACATGTCCGGCTGCACATCGTCATGATCACAGGCAAACATCCGTCCGGTGCGACCCAGTCCAGTCTGAATTTCATCGGCCACCAGCAGCACGTTCTGCTCACGACAGAGCGCCGACAGCTCGCGCAGGAATCCATCGGGCGGCATGAGCACGCCGGCTTCGCACTGAATCGGCTCGATCAGCACGGCGCAAGTGTTCGCAGTCATCGCCGCGCGAACCGCGTTGATATCGCCGAACGGCACCAACACGAAACCGGGCGCGAACGGGCCGAAGTGCTCGCGATACGCCGGCTCCGACGAGAAGCCAACAATCGTAGTCGTGCGCCCGTGGAAATTGTTCTCGAATGCGATGATGCTGGCCTGACCGTCGGGAATGCCCTTCTCGCGATAGCCCCAACGACGCACCGCCTTGATGGCCGTCTCCACCGCTTCGGCGCCGGTGTTCATGGGCAACACCATCTCCATGCCGCACAACTGCGCCAGCTCTTCGCAGAACGCTCCGAGTTGCTCGTTGCGGAACGCACGCGACGTGAGCGTGACACGTGACGCCTGTTCGATCAGCGTGGCAAGAATGCGCGGATGGCAATGCCCCTGGTTCACCGCCGAGTAGGCACTGAGGCAGTCGAGATAGCGCTTCCCTTCCACATCCGTGACCCAGGCGCCTTGTGCGGTTTCGATAACCAGATCGAGCGGGTGATAGTTATGTGCGCCCCACGCCTCTTCGAGTGCCATGCATTCGTCGGTTGCACTCAACATCGTGGTGGAACCCGGCATGTTGTCAGACATCGTCATGACGTTCGAGGCTCCGTTTAGAGAATGCGACGCCCAAAGGCGCTCGCGATCAGTTCAACCGCCAGTTCCGCCGTATGGTTTTCCCGGTCCAGAATGGGATTGATCTCCACCAGGTCCATCGCCACCAGCGCGCCCGAGTCGTGAATGATTTCCATGGCCAGATGCGCTTCCCGCAGCGTCGCACCGCCACGCACCGGCGTGCCAACACCGGGGGCTTCGCGCGGATCGATCCAGTCAACATCACAGGAGAGATGTACGCCGCCCGTTCCGTGAGTAGCGATGGCGACCGCTTCGTCCATCACCGAACGCAGTCCACGTTCGTCGATGTCGCGCATGGTAAAGGCATGCAATCCCAGCTCCGCGATGGCGGCCCGCTCGGCATCATCGAGATCGCGGAGTCCGACATACACGAGGTGCTCCGGCAGCACGGCGGGAAACGTTTTTGACAGATGCGACAACCAGTGGTCACCCATGCCAAGCAGATGGGCAACCGGCATGCCGTGCACATTGCCACTGAGACTCGAATTTGGCGTGTTGAGATCACCGTGCGCATCCAGCCAGATCAACCCGACACGCTCACCACGCTCGGCAAGCGCAGTGGCCGAACCGGCGACGGAGCCAGCGGCCAACGAATGATCGCCGCCAATCACGAGGGGACGCACGCCGTCACGCACCGCCGCCGAAGTCAACTGCGCGACCTCCGCGCACACATCGGTGATGGCCGCAAGGCGCTCGGCAAGTGTATTCCCGATCGACCCGCGATCGGGCACCGCAACGTTGCCCGTATCGTGTACCGACAAGCCGAGACGTTTGAGCGGTTCGCACAGTCCGGCAAGGCGCATCGCCGACGGCCCCATATCGACACCACGCCGACTGGCGCCCAAGTCCATGGGTACGCCGATGACCTGTACGGTGCCGGTAACCGGTGCGGTCGGACGACGACGCACGGGAAAAACGCCAGGTCGCTGCGAGTAAACCGGTGAATCGAGCAGTGTAGGCGACATGAGAGGAACTTGTCGCTTTTTTGTGTTAGCAACAAGCTAGACAGATGCGCAGTATTGTTTGTAGTATTGACGTTATGACACTAGTTTATATCATTATGTATACTATTCTCTCGCACGGCGAGCTCAACCATGGATAGTCAGAACCTGCGACTCATTTCCCTGCTCCGCGAAAACGCGCGCGTGTCGGTTGCACAGTTGGCCAAGCAACTTGGCGTCTCCCGGGGCACGGTCCAGAATCGTATCGATAAACTGATCGAGCGGCGCGTGCTTCTGGGCTTCACCGTGCGTACAACGCCCGAGGTGGCGGCGCATCGGGTGCGGGCGGTGATGATGATCAGCGTGGAGGGCGATCGCTCCGACGCGATTCTGAAGGCGCTGCGCGGTTATCCTGAGGTCCGGGCGCTGCACACGACGAATGGCCGCTGGGATATCGTGGCCGAAGTGGCGACCGACAGTCTCGAAACGTTTGACGAAGCGCTTCGCGGGATTCGCACCATCAAGGGTGTGTCGAACTCGGAGACGAGCTTGTTGCTGTCCACGCACAAAGTGTAGGCTGGCAACCCCTACGCATACTTGAGACATGACTGATCCCACTCCTTCGCGACGGTCGTTTCTGTCGTCGCTCGGTGCGCTCTCCGCGCTCGGGCTGCTTACGAAACCGGCGCGCGCTGCAAACCGCGACTCCGAATCACCGACTGATGGCAACGCGCAGCCAGCGCTCGGCTTGGCCGCTCCGGGCGATTTCTCATTTGCCCCGGGGCTCACGTATCTGCAAACCGGTTCGCTGGGTCCCACACCGCGGCCGGTGATCGACAAGACCATTGCCGCGTGGCGCGAACTTGAAACCGATCCCGCCGCCTTCGGCTATGGGGCGCACGAAGAAGCCATGGAGGTTGTGCGCGCCAAAGCGGCGGCGTTCATCGGCTGCGCAACTGAGGAATTGGTGCTCACCAACTGCACCACCGAAGGGATGAACTGGACGGCCCAAGGCCTCACCTTTGCCGATGGCGATCGCGTACTCACCACCGATCAGGAACATCCCGGTGGACGTGTGGGCTGGGACTATGTCGCGCGCCGGTACGGCGTCCTACTTGATGTCGTGTCCATTCCGCCGGGCGAGAACAATCCGCAGGCGATCATTGAACGCTTCGCGAAGCAGATCACACCGCGCACGCGTGTGCTGTCATTCTCGCATGTACTCACATCTACCGGATTCCGCATGCCGGTGGCCGAACTGTCGGCGCTGGCACGGTCACGCGGTTGTCTCACCGTGGTGGATGGCGCGCAGGCCGTAGGCGGCATTGAGGTGAACGTGAAGGCACTGGGGTGTGATGTCTACGCCACCAGCGGGCACAAATGGCTGATGGCGCCCAAGGGCACGGGGCTGCTGTACCTGAGCGCCTCGCTCGGACGAACGATCGATCCCATCGCGCTCGAAAGTGGACGCCACGCGTACTCGGCGTCGTCAGGTGTGTGCAGCCTGCCCAGCGTACTGGGACTGGGAGCAACCTTTGACTATCAATTGGCGATCGGCAAGGCGCGCATTGAGGCGTACAATCTCGCGCTGCGCGATCGTCTGTACGAAGCGCTCAAGCGCGTGCCAAAAATTCGCGTAGTGTCTGCGGCGCCCGGACCGCTCACCACGCCATTGCTCACGTATGAGCTGCCCGCTTCGATCAACAGCGGAACGTTTCGCCAACGGTTGATCGACAAATACCACATCGAAGTGAAAGCCGTACCGGCGAACTTCATGAATGGTCATCGCATTTCAACGCATTTGTTCAACACCGAGCGGGATGTGGAGGCGCTGGTGTCGGCGCTGTACACGGAGTTGGCCTGATCAAACCGCGAGGCCCCGAACACCAGCGTGTCCGGAGCCTCGCGCGATGCATGGTGTGGTGTTACGGAAGACGGTTCGTACAGCCCTTGTAGTTCGGGTTGTTCCGTTCGTCGGTGCTGACCTGGAAATTCACGTCGGTTCCGTACGAGCCGCCTTTGTAATGCACGCCCTGCGGGAAGGTGTTGGCTTCCGTTCGCGCATACTGGCGGATAAGCCGCCGCATGTCCCCCAGTCGCTGACCGCGACTGAAGGTCCAGAATGCCTTCTCGCGGAAGTGGAGCAGCACACGACCCACCTCCGTGCCCGGATCGACCAGTGCCGGGAGCGCCGCCGACTGAACGTCGCCAAGTTTCGGCGGTGCGGCTCGCAGGGCGTTGTGAATGGCCAACCACTGAGCCGGGAGGTTGTTCTTGAGGGCCGCTTCGGCCTCGATCATGCGCGCATCCACGCCGTTGGCTACGTCAAGTGCCGTAAGTTGGCCCCATGTCGTGGTGGTTCGCGTGTATGTCAGACCGTCCTGGCCGTTGATCGCGCCCGTGGTCGGCGTGACCACCGGCAAGCGTGGATCACGCGCCGAGGCAAACGGAATGGCGTTGGCCACTGGAATGTCACGCCGATTGCCTTCTACACTGTCACCGACGCTGTACCGACGCGAACTCAGTCCCTGACCCCAGACGGTATTGGTGCTGGTGGTCAGCGAGAACGTATGCTGATACGAGAAGGCCGTTGGCACTCCAGTGACCAGCGAGCCCGCCGTGGTGAAGTCACCCAGCGACAGTGCCACGCGGGCACGGACCACGCGAGCGGCGCGATTCATCAGCACGCTCTGTGCATCGGTGCCATTGGCGAAACCCAGCGCTGTGTCGAGCGAAACAGCCGCCAACGTGAACACTTCCTGATTGGACTTTGGCGACCCGTTGTCCGGCGGAATGACGTTGGTGGCCCCGATAGGGATACCATTGCAGAAGTCCAGCGCCAGCTGCATCTCGGCGTATCCACGCGCCAGATACAGCTCGGCGAGCAAGGCGCGCGAATTCGGACTGAAGGTCTTCAGTGCTGTGATGGCTTCATTGGCCCGTGTGCGCGTACGATAGAGATTGCGCAGCATACCGGTGACGGACGAGTTGAATTCCTGGACCCGTCGCTGATCGGCCTCGTCGTTCTGAATGAAGGTGGAACTGGTAGACCACTCGTCGGCAAGCAGGCCGCCAAAGAGCCAGGTACTTTCGCCACCGCCAGTGGTTGAGCGGAACGTGCCAATGGCGCCGTTGGCCAGTGCAATGGACCCTTCAGCCGAGTTCACATCGCCAGCATTGATGATGTCCGGGTCGGTAACAGCCAACAAACTGTCCTTGGCCGAGCTGCACGCGGTCAGCATGATTGCGACCGCCATCGCAACACCAACAAAGAGCCGCGTAGAGGGCCGACCCTCGAAAGTCGTCTTGGTCATGGGTCGGGTGTCCTAGAAGCCGAGGTTGAGGCGAACGATGAAGTAGCTTGGCGGTCCGACGGTCTGGAATTCGCTCGGCGCGTCAGTGCCGCTGGTAGTATTGAAGCCCGATTCGGGGTCGGTGCCGCGATACTTGGTCCACAGCTTGAGATTGCGCGCCGTGACCACCAACGACATCGAACGCGCGCGCGCCAGCCGTGACGCCAGCTCGGGCGCGAACGTGTACTGCAACGACGCCTCGCGCAGACGCACGAACGCACCACTTTGCAGGAAGCCGTCCAGTGTGCGAGCCGAGTGCTCGTTGGCGGCGATATTGGTTGCCTGATCCACGAAGTCGGCACCAATTTGCATCCGACCGCTGCAATTGGGGCGCGTGCAGCGAATGCGCTCTGTGTTGTTGTACCACAACCCGCCGCTGCGCCAATCCCACATGGAGGTAATGCGCAACTTGCGATTGAGCAGGTCCCATCCGTTCGACAGCGTGGTCTGATAGCGCGGCGTGGCGTATCCGCGGAAGATCGCCGAATCACCAACGAACACTTCATTCTTCGAGGCGTCGGCGAAATACGTCAGCAAGCCATCGCCGTTCTTGTCCTGCCATCCGGTGATGGGTTGCGCCCAGTACCCCTGGACGGGATAGCCGGGCACGGTGCGGCTGGTGGTGCCGATCTGCGGCGGCGTGCTGCCCAACGACACCACTTTGTTGTCGTTGGCTGACGTGGCGATGTTCACGTCCCACCCAAACGCCGACCGGTTGACCAGTTGCGCCGTGACTCCCAACTCCAGACCAGCGTTCTTCACTGCGCCAAGGTTCCGGAGCTGTGACGCGACCAAGCCGTACGACGGCGCCAGGATCGCGTTGATGAGGGCGTCCTGCGTGATCTTGCTGTAGTACGTGACATCGAGATTGACGCGCTGCGAGAAGAGCCCAGCCTCAAAACCCATTTCATGCTCGCCCGAGCGTTCGGGCTTGAGGTCGGGGTTGCCCAGTGCCGCCTGGATGACCGTGGGCTGATCAGTATTCGCAAGGCTTGTCGTGCTGGCTCCATAAAAAAGCAAGGCATCGTTGGGTCCCGGCTGCACGCCGGATTGGCCATACGCATACCGCAAGCGCATGGAATTCACGAACGACGGCGCCTTCCACCAGGACTCCTGCGAAATCAGATACGACGCCGAGGCCTTGGGGTACACGATGCTCTGAAAGTTCGTGCCGAACGCGGAGTTCTGATCGCTTCGCACGGCCGCCGTGAGGAACAAGCGATCGTTCCACGCCAGCGCCTGCTCGATGAACACGCCAAACGTTTTTTGCAGCGTGGTGCCTTCGGACACCGACGGTTGCGTACCGGAGCCGACGTTCTGGGAACCCGGCGCCAATTGCGCTGAACCGGTGGCCGCGCTGGCGAGCTTGAAATCAATGTACTGCGCACCCACAGTGGTCTTGTGATTGAAGCCGAACCAGTTGTACTGCGCCGACGAACCCAGGTCGACCGTGGTGTTACGGATGTTCACACGGTTGATACCACGGGAGCCGAATCGCGTGGTGGCGGTGAGCGGTGGGCCTTCACCGCGATATAGCAGGTTCTGGTCGTCGCGTCCGGTCCAGTCGTTCCCAACCGTGGCCCGATTGGCCAACCAGCTGAACGGACGCCAATTCGCTTGCGCCGACCAGATGAAGCGGTTGATTTCCTGCCCGCTATTCTCCTGAAACGTGTACCCCGGTGTCCAGGCGCGATACCCGTTCAGTGGCGACGTCTGTCCGCTCACCGTACCGTTATTGCGCGTGCCCGGCCCGCCAAACACCTGTGAGCCCAATCCAGCGGTCGAATTCGACTCCAGCGAATACCGTTGGTTGACGCCGATGAAGTTCGTCGACAGGCCGAGCTCCAGCTTCGGCGAGATCGTGGTGTTGAGATTGACCCGCAACGACTTTCGCCCCATTTGATTTGGACGCGACGCCCAGGAACGCAGGGGAATACCCGACGAGTCGAAGCGCTGACGTTCAAACTGCGGAAGCGACAGCACACCCATCTCCATCTCATTCTCGGCTGACACAAAGTAGCGAACCGCTTCACTGCCACCCGCCACCTGCACGCCGTATTGCTGGCGATTCCCGGTGGCGAGAGGCGTCAGGTCTTTTTCGTCGAAGATATTCAGCGCGCTCGTGGAGTCGCCGGTGCACTCACCGGTTCCAATGCGCTGCAGATTGCAAAAGCCGCGCGTTGACACGGTTTCTCCGGGACGTTTTCCCCACGTGCTGTAGGCGGTCGGGTAGTAGTTGCGATCGGTGACCGCACCGCCTTCGCTATACAGGGTCCACCGCGCGCCGCCAGCGCGCCCTTTTTTGGTGGTGACGAGAATAACGCCGTTCGCCGCGTCGGTGCCGTACAGCGTGGCCGCCGACGGACCCTTCACGATCTCGATGTTTTCGATTTCCTCGGGGTTCAGGTCGCCCACACGGCTCGGGTTGTTGCCGCCGGTGTTCGCGCCAGCGCCATTACCCGACGCGGTGGCGAAGCTCGCGTTGTTGCTGGTCATGCGAATGCCATCAATGATCCAGATGGGTTCGTTGGACAAGCTCACCGAGTTCATTCCGCGAATTCGGATTCTGGCACCGGTACCGGTTTGGGTGCCACTGGTAACGGTCACGCCGGGCGCGCGGGAGTTGAGCAGGTCGTTCAGATTGCCCACGGGCGCCGACTCGAGCACTTTCGCTACGTCGATATTCGTGGTCGCGTTGCCGATTTCCACGCGTCGCTGTTCGCCGGTTGCCGTCGTGACGACGGGCATCAGATTCACCGCCGCAACCGTCAGTGACACCTCGAGCGTTGCCGTCTGGCCGGCAACGATCGTCACTTTGCGCGTCTGCTCGCCATAGCCAACGCGCAACACGCGCGCCGTGAACTCGCCAACGGGCAGCGGCCGAAGCGTGAGGCGACCGTCGAGGGAGGTGGTTCCACCGATCGTGGTGCCCACAAGAAATACGCGTGCGGCTTCGACGGGCTTCTGGCTCGCCGCATCGATCACGCGTACCGACAGTGTGCCGGCGGTGCTCTGCTGAGCGCTGGCGTTCTGCACTGGCGTCACGAGGAATCCCGCAAGCGAACCTGCAAGCGCCAGCATCGGGCGCCAAAAACGGAACATGATCGTGTCTCTTCGGAGGGGGGAGTGTTGGACGTCCTGCGACTGACAGCAAGAGCTTATGGTCCGGCTCAACTTCTTGCAATGCCAGCGAACAGTCCGAGGCCGCGCGCAGCGTGATGACGGTCCGACGCCGCCACCCACACACACACGCAGATCGACGAGGATGGCCTCATTGGGGGCGCGGACGAGCGCGGCGAGCACTTGTGCCTGCGTTGCATTGCACGCACAGCAACGTGACGAGCGACGCGGACTGGTGGACGTCATCCTCCGCTGGGTACACGATGCGTTGATCACATGCCACGCGGCACCCGGATTGCTTCTCGTCGGCGAGCGGCGGCTGAGCGCTGATCCTCGGCTCGCCGCGCACTATCATGGGATCGATCTGGCGCTGCTGGAGGCACCATGAATACAAAGTAAAAGAAACAATACTTGCTTTATTAGCTATTTATAGCAATATTTGTTTCACCCAATCCGCGGAGTCCTTGTGCGTACTACCACAATTAGAAACCCTGAGCGAGTTCCGGAACGACTGCTGGAAGTGGTCACGAGTCTCGGTCGAAACATCACCGATGCCAGAAAGCGCCGTCGGCTCAGGCAGGCAGATGTAGCGCGGATGGCCGGGATCACACTCCCGACGCTGCGCGCCGTTGAGTCCGGACGCATCGGCACAAGTATGGGGGCCTACGTTGGAGTGCTCTGGGCGCTTGGCCTGGAGGATGCGATCCTCTCGGTCGCGACACTTGAGGTAGACGCCGAGGGACGAATACGAGAACGCGCGTCATTACGCAGAGGCGTCGCACACCCGCAAACAGGCCGCGCTCAACTTGATGACGACTTCTAGACAGCGCGTGGGTGAGACGGAAAGCTGC
The DNA here is from genome assembly GCA_031370885.1 of Gemmatimonadaceae bacterium. Lineage (GTDB taxonomy): Bacteria > Gemmatimonadota > Gemmatimonadetes > Gemmatimonadales > Gemmatimonadaceae > Gemmatimonas. The sequence continues at coordinate 17,560 of JANMRE010000380.1, read as the reverse complement.
TTCGTGTACATCCAGCTACCGCAGTCGAGAGCGACCGTAACATGTGGTCGATTCGTGCGTGATCGACTCGCGTCCGGCGACTACGTGGGGCGCTTCATTTACGGTCGAACATATCGAGAGAATTCAGAAGCGGTTTCGATTGATCCAATACATCTACCGCTCGCCGCGTACACGCACGAGACCTTCAAGCTCGGAGGCATGTTCGGTGCGCTACGGGACTCCGGGCCAGACGCATGGGGTCGACGCATAATCGAGCACGCGTTAGGAAAGCTCGATGTCGGTGAGGTCGAATACCTGCTCAATTCACCTGAAGATCGTGCGGGGGCGTTGTCCTTTGGGCACGGTTCGGCGCCGCCATCGCCAGTTCGAGAGTTCAACAGCACTCTGCAACTCCGAGATCTGCTGGCGGCGGCACGGGAGCTCGAGGAACTCGCCCCCGGACAGGTGCCATCTCCAAACCTCAAGCGCCTCCAGCAGCTTGTGGAAGCTGGCACGTCAATGGGAGGGGCGCGACCGAAAAACGTTGTGCAGGATGAGAAGGGTTTTTGGTTGGCCAAGTTTCCTGCTCGAGGAGATCGCTGGAACAACGCTGCTGTAGAGGGCGCGATGTTGGCGCTCGCCAGGCAATGTGACATTCGCACTCCGCTATATCGCATCGAGAAGGTCGGAGACGCACCGGTGTTGCTGATTCACCGTTTTGATCGCGATCCGCTCGACGCAGACACTATTTCGTACGGAAAGGCGCGAATGGTGAGCGCACTAACTGTTCTGGATGGTGAGGAAATGAGCGATCGGAAACGCTGGTCCTACCTGGCACTGAGTGACGAGCTACAGCGGTGGTCCGCGCGGCCAAAGATCGATCGCGCCGAGCTGTTTCGCCGTGTGGTGCTCAACGCGCTTGTCACCAACACTGACGATCACCCGCGCAATCACGCGTTTCTGGCTGTAACGGCTGATTGGCGGCTTTCGCCCGTCTATGACGTGACACCAAATCCGGTTCACTCGCACGAGCGTGATCTGGCGATGGTGTGCGGTGTGACGGCGGGTCGAAGGGCATCGAGAGCGAATCTTCTGTCAGGTTGCACGCGGTTCGGCCTTACACAAGCCGAAGCCGAGGAAACAATTGAACAGATGCGAACAACCATTGCAGCGTCGTGGGAAACGGCGGTGCGGGCACACGGCGGCAGTGCTGCAGACTGCGAAGCGATTCGGCCCGCATTCGAAATTCCGGGATTTGACGCGGCGCTCTAAGTGCCTCGATCGCACGGGATGCGGGAATGGGGGCCTGGAGAAGGGAGAAGCGAGCGAGGAGGGGGGAGACATACTCCCGTCCTAGAACTTCGTGGCCGCCTGCGCACGGAACGCGCGCGCCGCCAGCACACCACCAATGAAGCCTCCCAGGTGCCCCTGCCAACTCACGCCCGGGGTGGTTGGCAGGACGCCAAAAACCAACCCGCCCCACGCGGCGGTCACACCCAGGCTCAGCAACACACTGGCCACCGTGCGCGCGTACCAGCCGCTCATCATCAGGAAGCCCAGGTAGCCAAAGATCACGCCGCTGGCGCCAATGTGAATCGACCCCGGCGCGCCAATCAACCACGACATCAATCCGGAACTGAGCGCGGCCAGCAGCGTCACGCGACCAAAGTGTCGCTTGTCACGCAGCATCACCAACCAGCCCAGCAGGGCGAACGAGCCAGTGTTGGCAATGAGGTGCGCCATGTTGGCGTGCAGGAACGGCGCGAACAGTATGCCCCGCAGTCCAATCGTCGTGCGCGGTACGATGCCCAGTGGCAGCAGCATGCCGCCTGTGATCAGGTTCACGCCCAGCGACAACCACGCCGCGCCAATGGAGCTGCCAAGCACCGTGGCCTGGAGCTTCATGGTTTGCATCAGTCCGCCTGTCGAACGTTTGGCGACGCCGGTGTTTGTGGTATTCATGATCGCTGATGATATCGATCGGGTCGCTGGCGAGCGAGGGGACGCGTGCGTATCGTAGACGCGCCTGACGATACCCTGCACCTCTCACCATGCGAGGCACACCGATGACGATCCGCATTGGCAGCACCGCGCCCGACTTCTCGGCACAGACCACCGAAGGCCCAATACGCTTTCACGAATGGATGGGCGATCAGAAGTGGGCCGCCGACATCGAGGAAACACAGGGTCATCGCATCACCTATCCCTTGATTGGTGATTCCGATCTCAAGGTAGCCGAGCTGTACGACATGCTGCCGGAAGACGCCGAACCCGGCGTACGCACCGCCGTGGACAACCAAACCATACGCTCGGTGTTTGTGATCGGGCGGACAAAAAGATCAAGGCGATGCTGATGTACCCCATGAGTACAGGTCGCACGTTGATGACCATGAGAACCGAGAAGGTGCTGCGAGTGTCGCGCGATGCGTGGAGTTGCGAACTTCCGGTCACCCGGCCCTCAGCGTAAACATGGAACCAACGGTCACCGAGCACTCGCCACTGTTCGAGTTACGCGAGTGGCGCCGCGAGCTGGACAAGTTGCGCGTTCAGCACGCGGATGATCCACAAGCACTGGAATCCATCGCCGAGCTGCGGCGCGAGGCGGACGGGTGGATTCGGACGAAGGAACGCCGCTGACCTTTGCGGGTCAAAAGCCGTTTTGAATCTGGATGCGTAACTCGCTCACTCGGCGCGTAACGTAATTGCCGGATCCACCAGCGCTGCGCGACGTGCAGGAAGAAACGTCGCCAGCGCTGACACCGCGATAAGCACCAATGGCACCGTCACGAACGTCGTGGGATTAAACGCGCTGCCACCATACAGCACACTGGCCAGCAGGCGCGATGCGGCCAGCGCGCCAGCCAACCCGATAGCCGTGCCAAACAACACCAGCGTCAGCCCCTGCCGCATGATGAGTGTGATGACATGCGACGCTGTCGCACCGATAGCCATGCGAATGCCGATCTCTCGCGTGCGCTGCGCCACCGAGTACGCCATCACACCGTACATGCCCACTGACGCGAGCAACAGTCCAAGCAGACCAAACACCCCAAGCGCCGTGCCGGCGATGCGCGCCGGCAGCATGGTGAAACTCAGATGCATGTCCATGTTGCGGATGTTGCTGACCGGCAGGTTGGGATCGAGCGCGGCGATTTCCCTGCGCAGCGTCGGGATCAGCTGCATTGGGTCGCCGGTGGTGCGAATTACGAGAGTCATCGCACTCTGGAAGCGTTGGTTCTGCGCAAAGAACATAAATGCGGTCGGATCTTCACCCAGTCGGCGATACTTGCCCGTGGTCACCACGCCAACCACGGCATAGTCCTTCCCTGCCGTCTGCACAATCTTACCGATGGCCAACTGTCCGGGCCAAAAGCGCTGGGCAAAGCGTTCGTTGATGATCAGCGCTGGTTGCGAGGTGCTGTCGTCCTGGTCGTTGAACTCACGCCCCGCGCGCACGCCGATGCCCATGGTTTTGAAGTAGCCCGGACTCGCGCTGGTGTAGTTGATACTCATGCCTTCGTTGCGTGTGGGCGTGTATCCGGGAATCGTGACACCGCGATCGCTGTTGCTGATGCCCAGCGGCACATCGTTGATCATGGCGACGCTCTTCACCGAGGGGTTCGTGCTCATCCGATCCAGAATGCGTCGAAAAAACTCGCGCGTGGCCGGTCGCGTTTGCCCCTGCAACCCGGGATCGACATCGGCCATGAGGATGTTCTCCCCATCGAATCCTTTGTCGAGTGTGGTCGCACTGCGAAGATTCACCAGAAACAGTGCCGCGCACACCAGCAGCACCATCGATAGCGCCATTTGCGCCACCACCAGTCCCTTGCTGGTGCGCGAGCGCGATTCACCGGCCGGCGCTTCACCCTTGAGCGCGGGAATGAGGTCCGGTCGCGTGGACTGCAATGCCGGTGCGATGCCAAACAGCATGCCAGTGATCACGGTGACGCCAAACGCGAATCCCAGCACCATGGGACTCAGCTGGAGATCGGGACTGAATGGAACGCCAATGGGCAATGTGATGGAGTTGGTGATACTGATGGCCCATACGGCCACCAGCAACCCAGCAACACCAGATACGAGGGAGAACATCAGGCTTTCCACCAGTAACTGTCGTATCAGCGCGGCCCGTCGGGCGCCCAAGGCGAGTCGAACAGCCATTTCACGCGCGCGATCGCGGGCGCGGGCCAGAAACAGATTGGCCACATTCACGCAGGCAATGATGAGCAGAATGACAACGACGGCCATGACCACCGCGGACATCCCCACCTGCGCCGAACGAAACATCGGGTGGACGCCCGCATCGACCTGACGCACCAGGTTGATACCCGAATCGCGATAGTTGTCGGGAAACTCGGCCAGCAATTCCTTCGAGACGGCGGTGAGTCGCGCGGTAGCCTGTTGCACCGTGACACCGGGTGCAAGACGGGCGATGACATCGTTGTAATTGTTGCCGCGATTCTCCAGATCGGTGGTGTTGCCGGGTTTGATTTGCGAGACCTGCATGATGGGCACCCAGAGCACCGGTTCCACCATGGGCAGCGTGCCCTTGAACTGCGGCGGTGCGACGCCCACGATAGTCATGGTCTGCCCGTTCACCGGCATGGTGCGTCCGACAATTTTCGGATCGGATGCAAAGAGACTGTTCCATGCACCGAAGCTGATCACCACCACCGGATGCGCGCCGGCGCCAATATCCTCGTCGGGTGTGAAGAACCGACCGCGCAGTGGGTTGACGCCAACGACATCGAAGTAGTTGGCCGACACCATCTGCGCAGCGACCGTTTGCGGCGGACCTTCCGCGGTGATGTTGACGAACTGGAACGACCACGCAGCGACGCCCGAGAACACCGTCTTGGTGCGATTGCGCACGTCGAAGTAGTGCGGGAAGGAACTGGAGTTGTACTTCTCGTCGCCCGGTGCGGTGCGATACAGTTGCACGAGCTCAGCCGGGTTGCGCGCCCCGGGGAGTGGCCGCAGCAGCATGGCATCGATGGCGGCGAAGACGGCGGTGTTGAGTCCGATGCCGATGGCGAGCGTGAGCACGACAATGGTCGTGAACAGCGGGCTCTTGATGAGCATGCGACCGGCGAAGCGGAGATCTTGCCGGAGCGCGGAGATCGAGAAGAGCGGCGCGGCCGAGGGCTCGGTCATGGTGGGAGGCGGAAGGTGGAGCGGCCGACGGGGCTTCGGGGGGCTGGGGGCCGTACGAGGTTGGAGGGTGGGAGGTTGCAGAGGGTTTGCATCGCGCTCGCACTGCCGCTTGGGGGCCGAATGCTGGTTGGCCGGAATGTCAGGCAGGTCAGGCAGGTCAGGCAAGACGCCAGGAAGGCCGATTCGAAATCCGGGTGGCGCATTCGGTTGCGCAGACCGAACGTAGATCGGTCGGTCCAGTACGCGATGGAGTGTCGTGTTCGACAACAGAGACAATCTCGACGACTCTGCCAACGTTGGCGCTGACTGCCAGGCCGAGAAGACGGTGTCTCCGCCGCACCTGTAGGATTTCTGCGAAACAACGATCGCCGTGAATGCGGTGGCCTATGCGCCCATTCCTGGTTCGACCTCTGCTACGCAACCGGCAAACGTCGGCGGTGATCGGCTATGGCGACGGATCGTCATGGTACGGTAAAGCTGGCCGAGATCACACTGAGCGTCGGCGTTGTGGTCGTGAACCGGAGCGAGTGCGGACCACTCTTGTCAATGCGCAGATTGGAAAACCTCGCCACACCATTCGAGGCCGTCGCGGTTACAGTGCCCTGGAGTTGGCCGCTGCCACTGGCGACGGACGCCGTCACCACTCTACTGGCACCGCTCCCGGTCGTCACCACCACGCCGGCATTGTCCAGAATGCGCACCACCGGTTGCGTGGTGAAGTCCTCGTCCTCCGCAGCGCCAGCCGGCTGGGTTTGAACGACGAGCGATGCCGCGACCTGCGTGACGGTAAGCGAGGTCGAGTTCGTACTCGTCAAACCGGCCGACGTAAACATCATCGCGTGAGCACCGGAGCCGGCGATCTTCAAGTTCGTAAACGTCGCGACGCCATTGACGGCATTCACGGTTGTCGTGCCGGTGAGTGTGCCGGTGCCACTCGCGAGGGCGACTGTTACGGTGGCCGAACTACTCGCGAGGGTGTTGCTGGCGTCGCGTATCGCCACCACGGGCTGCGTCGTGAACACCACACCACTCACGGCGCCCGCCGGTTGTGTGGTCACCGCCAGTTGGGTCGCCGGACTGGCTGTCACCGCGAAACTTGCCGACGTGGCACTCAACACGGACGTGATGGTCGTGAACCGTAACGTATGGGCGCCACTGCCCGTGATCCTCAAATTGCCAAACGTCGCCACGCCATTCACCGCGGTCGCATTCACTGTGCCACTCAGCGTGCCCGTGCCACTCGCGATCGCCGCCGTCACCACCTGAGTCGCACCGCTGCCGGTCGCCACCAGCACCGCCGCATTGTCCAGGATGCGCACGACCGGCTGCGCGAGAAATGCCACTCCACTGGTCGCGCCGGCCGGTTGCGTTTGCAGCGACAGCGACGCAGCGACTTGTGTCACCGTAGTGGATGTCGAGGTCGCAGCGGTCAATCCGGCCGACGTAAACGCCAGCGTGTGAGCAGCAGCGCCAGCGATCCGTAAGTTCGTGAAGGTCGCGATTCCATTGACCGCATTCACGGTCGTCGTACCGGTGAGCGTGCCTGTGCCATTGGCGATCGCCACGGTCACGGGTGCTGCACTGTTTGTGAGCGTGTTCGCGGCGTCGCGAATCGCTACGACTGGCTGCGTCGTGAACGCCACGCCACTCACGGCGCCCGCGGGTTGCGTGGTGATCACCAATTGCGTCGGTGCAGCGGCAGTGCCTGTTGCATTGAAGATCACGGGACTGCCCGTCAAGCCACTCACCGCGGCCGTCACCGTATTCGCGCCGCGAGCGGCCCCGAGCGTCCAACTCGCGAGTGTCGCGATTCCGTTGGCGTCCGTGTTCACCGTCGCGTTGCTGGCCGGACCAATCAAACCACCGCCATTCGTGACCACAAACGCCACACGGACGCCGCTCACCGGCGTTGCACCAACGTCCGTCACTCTCACACTCGGTGGTGCACCCACCAACGTGCCAGCCGACGCCGACTGCGAGACGACCGAATTTGCAGCGATAGTCGTTGGCGATCCCACGACAATCGACAGCGTGGTCTGCCCGGACGTTCCCTCGCTGGTGGCGACGATGCTCGTCGTGCCAATTGCAATCGCGGTGACGACGCCGGTAACCGAAATCGTCGACACCGCAGGGTGCGAACTGGTCCACGCAATAGCACGACCGGTCAGCACATCGCCTGCTGAGTCGCGCGCAACAGCGCTTGCCTGCGAGGTCGCTCCCACCGTAATCGAACTCGCCGTGAGGCTGACACTGACCGTCGCAATCGGCACACGGACCACAGTCACCGTGGTTGACCCCGTCACGGCATCGACGACCGCGTCGATTCGGGCAACACCTGGCGAGACGCCGCGTACGCGACCCGTACTTGAGACTACCGCCACGGTACTGCTGCTTGAGATCCATTGAATGGTGCGTCCCATGATGATCTGCCCCCCACCGTCGCGCAGCGTCGCGACCAGATCGAGCGATTGCCCGGCGATTACGGTCGCCGGTTCCGGCGAGACAAGCACCGTCGACGCCGCAATGGCGGCGACGGTGATGGTCGCAGTCGCCAGTCGACCTTCCGCCGCCACAAACACCAGCGCTGTACCTGGCCCAACCGCACTTACCACACCCTCGGCGGACACCGACACCACACTCGGCGCGCCAGACGTCCACGTGACCGCTCGCTGCGCCAGCACGTTTCCGCCCGCGTCAAGCGCAACTGCCGCGAGACGCATGCATCCTCCCACGATCAATGCGCCAGTGGACGGATCAGTACGCAGCGTGGCAATCGGCGACGGCGCAACCGTCGCGGTGGCAGTGGCGCTCTTGCCTTCGCTGCTGACCGTAATCGTCGCCGAGCCTGTGGCCGACGCCGTCACGGTGCCGTCGGCCGATACCAGCGCAACGTTCGAATTGCTGCTGCTGAAACTGATCGGGCGACCGGTCAACAGATTGCCGCTGCCGTCCGTGATTTGCACCGACAAGCGAAGTGATTGCCCGACCGTGAGCGCCGACTGTGCAGGCGACACAATCACGGCGCCAACCGGCCGAGGCAGGACCGTGATACTCGTGATCGCCGAACGACCGCCGCTGCTGGCGGTAATCGTCGCGGCGCCGGTCGCCAAGCCCAGCACAAGCCCCGATGAGGACACCGAAGCAATGCTGCCGACGCTCGTGCTGAATGTGACCAGGTCGTCGAGGCGAACGCCGATCGAATCGCGCGGCGTTGCCGTCAGCTGGGTTGCCTGATTCAACACGACACTATCGTACGCGGGCGTGAGTTGCAGTGACGCCACGGGCACCGGCGAGACAGTCACACCGACGGCGGCACTTCGGAATTCACTGGTTGCAGTCACCATCACCACGCCTGGAGCGATGCCAGTAACGAGCCCGCTTCCGTCGACAACGGCGATGTATGAGTCGCTGGTCGTCCAGAAGACCGAGCGACCGAGCAGCGGTGTTCCCGAATCGTCAAGCGTACGCGCGGTGAGCTGCACGACCGCGCCCCTGAGCAGACGTGGCGCGGTGGGCGTCAACTGTACACTTGCCACCGCTCTTGCTGAAATCGTGAGCTGCGCGACGGCACTACGACCGTCGACACTCACAGCAATTTGAACCCGTCCAGCGCGAAGCGCAGTCACCAACCCAGCGTTCGAAATCCGCGCCAACGTCGAGTCACTGCTCGACCAACGTACCGTGCGATCGGCAAGCGGGCGATTGTTCGCGTCAAACGCCGTAACGTGCAGCGCAACACTCGCGCCCTCACTCAGTGCGAACTGATCGGTTGACAACACGACCGAAGACACTGGCGTATTGACGGGCCGCGGCGCCGACAGATCACCAAGTCCCTTGCAGGACGTGGTCAATCCGGTTCCGAACAGCAAAAGCAGAAAACGCACTGCTGAACGCGCACGCATGGGTACTTGATTCACCATCGATTGCCGGGCCGCATTTGCGGGCACCGTCGCATTGAACGAACATACGAGACACTGAACCGTACACCGGTTCGCCCGTCGGCGCGAGTTGATCTCTGATACCGCCGTTGCCGAGTTGGCCAACGTGGCCCAGCTTGCCTGGGGTACTTGTCAACTGGCATCAGACGGATCACCGAGGCGCCGCAGCGGATCTCAGGCCCATTTGTAGGGTACGAGCGCTTCCGAAGTCGTACCCGGCACGATTGACAGTCAGACAGGCTGACCGGGAATCGGACGTCATTGTCATTAGGAGAGAACCAAGTGGAACTACCCGAGACGGATTTCGCCGTTGGCACGCTTGATGCTTGCGCGCCTCCTTGCCTCTCTCTTTACCAGCCGACCCATCGGCACCATCCCGAAAACGCGCAGGACCCAATTCGTTTCCGGAACTTGGTGAAGACACTCGAGGCATCCCTGCTGCAAAGTGTCTCCGCAGGGGAAGCCGAGGCGATGCTGGAGCCTTTCGTCGCGCTTGCTGCCGATCACGAGTTCTGGACGCATTCCCGTGATGGTCTCGCCGTGCTCGGGGGAAAGGACACGTTTCGGATCTTCAAGCTGCAGCGCCCGGTGGCCGAGCTGGCGGTGGTGGCGGACACGTTCCACATGAAGCCCCTGTTGCGACTGCGGCAGTCCGCCGATCGCTATCAGGTCCTCGGCATCAACCGCCAGCACATCAGACTGTTCGAAGGCAATCAGTACGGACTTGACGAGATCGAGCCCAATGTATTGGTGCCGCGCACCATGACCGATGCGCTGGGCGAGCTGGTGACCGAGTCGCATCAGACCGTTGGGTCGTACGGCGGCGTGGGCGGATCACACACGGGGATGCATCACGGCCACGTCGAGAAGGTGACAGAAATCGACCTCGACGCGGAACGGTTCTTCCGCGCGGTTGATCGGGCCGTCACCGAGCATCATTCAAAGCCATCGGGGTTGCCGTTGATCCTCGCCACCTTGCCGACACATCGGCGCATGTTTCATGAACTCAGTCACAACAGTCTGCTGGTGGCCGACGATATTGACGTGCACCCGGACGCGATTTCACTTGACGAACTTCGCGAGCGCGCGTGGAACGTCATCGAGCCGCTCTATCTCGCGCGACTGGAGGCCACCATCGGTGAATTCGGCAGCGCGCGGGCGCATGACTTGGGGAACGATGACCTCACCACGGTGGCGGCGGCTGTCGTTGCTGGACGGGTGGCCACACTGATCGTCGAGGCAGATCGCGTCATTCCTGGTCGCATCAACGCCGAAACTGGCGAGATCACGTTGGCCGACCTATCGCTCCCCGATGTCGACGACTTGTTGGACGACCTGACGGAAATGGCCGCCATGATGGGTGGCAAAGTCGTGGTGGTTCCTGGAGACCGTATGCCAACCACCACCGGGATCGCGGCGATCTATCGATTCTGACGCAGAGGCGAGTAACATGAAGGCGCAGACGCTTGGGCTTACCCATTTTAGGCGGTCCTTCCATCCGCATTCTTCAAACACTTCGAGGCGTTGCCGCCACGCAGCTGACGCGGGCCGTGGTGTGGGTTGGCCGTTCGGCGCTCCCGTTCGGAGTGGCGAAGCTCGTGGGCACCGACATCCCGCTGCGAACCTTGGCGGTGACCTTGCTCAGTCAGGGACTGCTTGGCGCGATCAGCAGGAGTGTGTTCGCCACGGTGTTGGCCGTTGCCGGGCGACGAAAGACCTTTGCGACTTCGCGCGGACGCTGAGCAAGCGTAGGAGGGACGATGTCGCCGTAGAATGATCATGGCGCACGGGCAGACGCGTCGTCATTGTACTGTAGGAGAAGGAGGCAGTAACGCACTTGCCAGCCCGAGACGCTCTTGGCACATTCCACTTGTGTCCTCGCCGATTCTCGACTTCAGTCATCTGCGTGCCCAACTGCCGAATGATATGCTTTCCCGATGAGCCACCGAACTGCACGCATCGCGCTGATCGCATCGTTCGCGTTCACGCTTTCTTGTCGGGCCACGCCAGACACCGCCCAGGGGAACGCCGCAATAGACCGCGACCTGCTGGACATCACGGTGCCTCGGCTGCAGCAACTCTACCAGAACAAAACGTACACCGTCACCCAGGTTGTGCAGTGGCACCTCGATCGCATCGATCGTTACAACGGTGTCTATGGCGCAATTGAGACCGTCCTGCGCACCGAGGCCATGGCCGACGCCGCGCGCCAGGATGCCGAGGCATCGAACGACGGCAGTACCCATGGCCCACTCTGGGGTGTGCCTGTCGTTATCAAGGCCAATACCAGTGTCGCGGGTCAGGTAACCACCGCCGGCTGGGAGGGCTTCAACCGCGCAGGACACGAACTCGTTGCGCCTCGCGATGCCACCGTTGTGGCGAAATTTCGAGCAGCGGGTGCAATCATCATCGGGCTCGCGAACATGCCCGACCTGGCCAACAGTGACACCAACCGCAGCAGTTCGTTTGGTCGCACCGGCAATACGTACGACGTTCGGTTTTCACCCGGCGGTTCGTCAGGCGGAGTGGTAACCGCCGTGGCTGCAAATATGGCCGTGTTGGGCAATGGCACCGACACCGGCAACTCCATTCGCATGCCTGCCGCCACCAGCGCGCTGGTTGGCGTGTTCCCAACGCGCGGACTGGTGAGTATTGCCGGCATTGCGCCACTCGATTGGTTGCTCGACAACACGGGACCTATCGCGCGCACCGTCACCGATGCGGCCATTGCACTTGCCGTCATGGCCGGCACCGACTCACTCGACGCGCCGACCGCTGTCGCGCCAGATTCGGCGCGTCGCGCATCATATCAGCCATCGCTCGACGGGGCGTCGCTCAAGGGCAAACGGTTTGGTGTGCCCGCGTTCGTGCTCGCGGGAGACGGCATTCCGTTCCACGGCATTCCGTCGAACGTGCCCTCTGCGACAGCCGAATCACTTCGCGTTGCCGCGAACATGGCGCTCCGCCCGGACACGCGCGCGATGTTCATGAAAGCCGTTGATGCGCTGCGCGCTGCCGGCGCGGAAGTGATCATCGACGACAGTATGCTGCCGACATCGTTCGCGCGAGCCGCGAGCCGCGTGTCCACCTATGCCTACATGAAGGACGGCACTGACCGCTTTCTGGCGACGTTTGGCTCGCCGGAGTATCACTCAGCCGCCGAGTACCTCAAGACCGTTGGCACGCCACTCTTCACGTCGTCTATTGGCACTGAAGACATTTTCCGAACACTGGGCGGCGTTCACATCGAGCAACGATTGATTGACGCCGATCCTGATGCCGAACGCCTCTATCGCGTACCGCGACGCGCGATGCTGACCGAGTATCTGGCTACGCTCGATCGCCTCACGCTCGATGGCTTTGTCTACCCGGCAATCCAGATGCCGCCGCCCGACGAGTCCATGCCGCAAGATGATCGCGTAAGCGAAGGGCCACACTCGGCTACCAGCTGGGTGAACATGATCGGTGTTCCGGCCGTGGTGGTGTTTGCGGGTTTCTACGACAGCGGACTGCCGTTCGGTCTTGAGTTTTCGTCGCGTCCGTGGACTGACGACAGCTTGCTGGGTATCGCGTACGCCTGGGAACAGGCTACGCCAAAACGGAAACCGCCAACACTCGTCGAGGCCGGTTTGCTATCGGTTACGCCAGCCCGCGCAGGACGGCCGGTGGTTCGCACAACGCCTGCGGCGCGTTGAGCGTCGACGCATATCGATTAGCGTCGGCCGTACGTAAATTCCGCTTCTCGACCGTCGTTGGGCGATCCCGGACACGATCCACCCAATCCGCTCAGCATCGACAGCGCCGTGGCTTCGCGGATGCGGAACTGATACTCCGGAACGGTTCGCCCGTTTTCCGTGGTTGAGCTGATCGTGATGCCCGGCCCATCACCAAAGTAAAACTCAGCGCGACGCCGCTGGCTTGCGCGCCAGCGTCCCGTTGTCACTGTGAACTCGCGGGTGGACGGGGCCTGACCGATGGTACGGGCCATCACGAACGCTCGGCGCATGGAGCCATCGAGCGCCAGTGTGATCGTGTCCTCGACACTCTGCACGATGCGACCATCGCGACAGGCGTGATCGAACAGCACAATTGGCGGCGCGGCTTGCGACTCGACCCGCTCCAGCACGTAGACTGCAGGACCAGCCGCCATTGAGGCGGTGAACGTCGCCGGCAGGTTACTGTCCTCTTCGGCAGGCTGCGCCACGTCGCCGCAGGCGGACAACGCCACAACAACCGCGGCGAGCGAGAGTCCGACAAATCGCATTCGCATGATCGTCCACCTCACCGATAATGGGGAATCGGCCAATTTCAGGATCGGTCAATCACTCGTCAAGCGATTTCATCCTTTGCGCAGGTCCCGATCTCTCGCTTACCGGTCCGCGGGGACGTCCCATCGCGGGCTCGCGGCTTCGCGGCGGTGGGGAGAAATACTGGGCATCGTCGGTCATGGTGCTCCGGCTCATCAGCTGTGCAAGAACGCTTGCCACGGTGAACACGGGGGGCTTATCGGCGCCTGTCATGGGATCAGTGAGCGAGGTGAGGGGGCATTGATCGTACCCGTGATATTGCACGTCCCCAGGGACCCCGCAATCGCACAATTGGCGTAGTGCTGCCGACGCGAACAGACTCTTCCAGCACCTGTAGCTCAACACTGCCACCGCCGTGTCTTCACGCGTCGTGCACAATGCGGGCTCATCCGCACGGCAAGTACGATCGTCGGGAGTGGTCGTCGGTGCAATCGGTGTGAGGTTATGAATGGTCACGCGCGGTTCCGTGCGATCATCATCCCGATTGCGTCGTAAACATGCCTCACAGGTTCAGTTCTTCGGAGGGCGCGCGGATCCTGTCCATTCCGAAGGCGTGGCACCTTTGGTTCACGGTAGGCAGGGTCGTCGCTCGTGATCGATCATTATTCGTTTCTTCGGCACCGTGTCAACCCGGAATTCTTTCGCACCATCGTTCACGGACGGATCCCGTTGTTCGAGCACGCGGTCGGCGCGCGCCGCTACCGCATCAGCGTGACGTTTTTACGAGCGAATCACGACGAGGGTGATCCATCGCTGATCTGTACGAGCGATGACACCGACGTCTATACGCTTTCTCTGACGATCGGTCCGGGACGCGTGGCCGGTCTTGAGGCCCAGCGCGCGATTTACATTGGCCGCGTACAGGGTAAGCGCGACGAGTTCCATCTGATCCGGGAGGCGACAAAGTACTGTGGCGACATTGCGCCCGCCGCGTTGCTGCCGGCCGCAGCGGCGCGTGCCGATGGGCTGGTTCACAGCTACGATGAGTTCTGGATCGCATCCGGGGGCATCAGGCTGGTTCGCAACATGTACCACCTGCGGGTTCCGGCGCACGAGAAGCCACTACACACCATCAAACGCAATCACCGATCGCGGGCGCTTCGCAAGCGTGCGTTCCGGAAGCTCGTCAAGGAACAGGTCTGCCGTGCCTTTGTCGCTGGGGCACTGCGCCCCCTCCACATCGTTCGGTGGACGGCCTACTCCCGAATCAACAGGTATTGTGTGTTGCCTTCCTGATACTGCCACGCGCCGGCGTAAAGTGACTCTTCCGAATCAAAACGCATGATGCCATGGGTTGGATCCATCAACTTGAACTTCGGATCTGCAGCCTCTTTCCGGACCACCACACTCCAGGCGTGTCCCTTTTCCGACATGTACCAGAACGCATTCTTGCGCTCCGCCGCGACCTTGGCCATCACCGCCTGAGACAACGTGCCCTTTTCGGAATTTTGCAGGTCAGCGAGCATCTGGATCATGAATTGGGCCGCGGCAAGCTTGTTGGTGGGATCGTGCTGGTTTTGTTCTATGTGCTTTTCAATGGCATTTTGCGTATGCGAGACGCGAGCCTTCGAATCAAAGACGGGTTCGGGATTGTCTTTCGTCAGCAGCATGACGGCGGTCGCTCCCTTGAACTTGAGTTTTGGGTGTTTCAGGTCATCGAGTATCGATCCCATTTTCTTCTGAAACAGTGGAGGAAGTGCATGGCGCATTTTTTGGCTGTTGCGGGCGATGAACAGGCACACCATTGCGGCACACACCCCCGTGTTCGCTCCACCCATACCAAGCGTCATCGAGCCGGGCGGGAACTCCGTTTTCTTCGTGCCGCGGAGTTTTTGAAAATCTTCAAGCGATCTCTCGTGATGATCCTGGAGAGAATGTCAGCCGAATGCGCGCGCTGGCGCCGAATTGCTGCCTCACAGCGTAATGCCAGCCCCGCGCAGCGTGACGTCCAGTCTGACCTTGTTTGGCGAGCCTTCTGACCCGATAACGGCCGGACTCCGGGGCTGCGTGAAGGCCGACTGGATGAGGCGATCCCAGAGCTGCTGTTGCGATGCGTCACGACCGTGGTGCGTGTTGTTATCGTATGGTGTATGCACGGACGAAATCAGCGCGTCGTGCGTGGACATGATGCGATCGATCGCACTGATCAGTTCCCGGCCCTGCGCAAATGTTTGCGTTTTCAGCTCCATGAACTCGACAAACATATCGCGGCAAATCAGTGCCACCATGTCGTAGTGGCCTTGTTCGTGATGCAAGACGTCGTCCTGAAAACTCTGCGGTTGCCGAAACACCCAGGCATTTACGTAGATCTGGGATGGCTGCAGGATGACCTCAATGGTCACGTCGTCTTTGAGCCGCACGCGCGGCGGGCGGGCGCCCGGCGCGCTTTCCCCGTTCACGGTGTGCCGGTGCGTGACGCGCATCTGGGCCGCCGTCGCCGTCGTGCCAGGCGCCGGATTATCCCCTTCGCGGGGTGTTCCGAAATCGGTCCACACCAACTGCCGCTGAAGATTGACAAGTCGCGAGGCCACGGCGGTACCCTCCATATGCGGTGAGCGTTTGTGGTGATCAAAGTGCAGTCGTGCCGCCCTCCCGTCGAGCGCCACCCTGTGGTAAGGCACCTACACCGAAAACCTCAAACTGCCAACCGATTGCCTGAAACGGCTGGCCGGGCGATACCCCGGATGCAGCGAGATCCTGCCCGACAACCGCCAACGCCTTCATCGACCCGCCGTTTTCGGTTGTTCGGCTGACACCCGGGCGCATCGATCAGATCGCCCGGCGAGCCGTTTCAGGCAATGGGTTGGCGGTTGCAAGTTGGCTGGGGGGTGCGTTACCGCTCGCCCTTTCCTGCGGCCTATCCCTCGGTGCTTGACCTCGCCCGCCACGGGACGGCATCTTCCCTTGTTCTCGACAGGCGGTGGCCCCGTGCACCCTTGTGGTGCGCGGCGGATGCCGTGTGCCGACAGGTGTGCACGTTTCCCGTCTCGCGTCGCAGGCGCTCCTACCCGCAACAATGGCCGACATCCCGGTAATCAGCCTCCCTAACTCTCCCGGTTGGAGTCGCTGGATCGAGCGTTTGCGAGCGGCCACCGCCGGACGGTTCACGATTGTTCGTGAACTGGGACGAGGTGGCTTCGCGGCGGTGTTTCTCGCGCACCAGCAGCAACCCAACCGCCGCGTGGCGATCAAGCTGCTGCTTCCCGCTCACCTCGACTCCGCATGGGCGCTCGACCATTTCCGCGGTGAATCGCAAAAGATCTCCGAATGGCGCCATCAGTCGGTCGTGACGATTTACGAGGTACACGAAGTTGAGGATTTGTTCTTCTTCGTGATGAGTTACGTCGAAGGCGGCTCGCTGCACGATCTCATTGCCAAACTCGGACCGCTGTCGGTCCCCATTACACGGTCTGTGCTCTCGCAGGTCGGTGGCGCGCTGCAGTATGCCCATCGACAGGGGGTCACGCATCGCGATATCAAGCCGCACAACGTGCTGATCGACGTCGACGGCGGCGCGGTGGTGACCGACTTCGGCATTGCCAAGCAATCCGGTGGAACGAGTCACACCGTGACCGGCATGATCTTCGGGACGGCGCCCTACATGGCCCCCGAACAGTGCGAAACCGGCACCACGAGCATCATGTCCGACCAGTACGCGTTGGGCATTGTGGCCTACGAAATGATGACCGGCGAGCCGCCGTTCACCGGTCCGGCCACGTCCGTCCTTATGGCACACCTGCAGAAGCAGGCGCCGCTGCTGAGTACACTGCGTCCGGATTGTCCGCCGGAATTGGAAGCGGCGGTGGCGCGCATGTTGTCCAAGAATCCGGCGGACCGCTTCGCGAATATTGCCGAAGCCATGCAAGCGGCCGGTGTGGTAGAGTTGCCGGAATACAGCCCGGAGCGTCGACGGTTTGCGCAGGCGGCACGTGACATCGCGGCGCGCGCCGAAGCGCATGTCATCGACATCGTTTCCATCCCGCCGACACTCGAGGTTGGCGATCGCATTCCGTTGCACGCGTCGGCCACGACGAGCGCCGGCGAACCGGTGGCCGCCAGTCAGATCGTATGGTCGTCCGACAATACCGAGGTAGCGGCGCTTGACCCCTGCAATGGTGAGTTGACGGCACTCACCCCTGGCTTCACGACGTTATTTGTGCGCAGCGGCGGCGGCGAACA
>JANMRE010000355.1:0-21830 GCA_031370885.1 Gemmatimonadaceae bacterium | reverse complement strand
GGTGCCATCGTCGCGCTCGACGCGTATCACAGCGTGGGTGTGATGCCGGTTGACGTCCATGCGCTCGGCGTCGAATTCCTGTGCGGCGGTGTACTCAAGTGGCTGTGTGGCGGACCGGGCGGCTGTTTTCTGTATGCATCGGCATGGGCCAACGAGCGGTTCGCTCCTGCGCTCACCGGATGGCAGGCGCATCGCAACCCGTTCGCCTTTGCCGATGCGATGGAGCCCGCCCCGGGCAGTTGGCGCTGGCTGGGCGGTACGCCAGTGGTCCCTGCGCTGTTCGCAGGCACGGAAGGTCCGCGGTTGGTCGCGGAAGCGGGGATGGAGCGAATCCGGGCGAAAAGTATTCGTCAAACTGCATGGCTGATTGAGACCGCCGATGCGAGAGGCTGGCGGGTGAGCGCACCACGGGACGCGTCGCGTCGAGGAGGCACGGTGGCGTTTGACGTGCCGCATGCCGCCGAGGTCGCGCGGGCGCTGCTCGCCCGCGATGTGGTGATCGACTACCGGCCCGGGGCGGGTATTCGTGTGGCCCCGCACTTCTACTCGACTGATGACGAATTGCAGACATGTATTTCGGCGATCGACGATATTCTTGCGACGGGGGCATGGACGACGTACGCCGGGGTGACCTCGAAGGTCAGCTAAGCAAGAGGGGTGAGCACCTACAGGGGTGAGGGTAGAGGAGTGAACGGTGAGGGTAGAGTAAACAAAGTACTCCCTACCCACCCTCTCCCCTCACCGCTCGCCGCTCTACCCTCACCCCTGCACCTGCTCACCCTTGTACCTGCTCACCCCTGCACCTGCTCACCCCTCCGGCTCCTCACTTACTCTCTCGTCGCGACGCAACAATATCCGTCACCATTTGCGAGACGCTGCGCCAGCCGGGATCCCGCGTCGGTCCCCCGCTGGCGCGGAATCGTTGACGTCACCAACTTCCGCTCATTCCTTGGCGCACCCTCACCCAGAGACGCATGAACTCGCCGACGCATCATCCGCCGAAGAAACTCCGGAAGCAGTACGCGAATGCGCAGTATCCGATGGTGGTCATGAAGTTCGAAGACGGACACGAGATCAAGGTGTACCAGAACACCGGCAAGGTATTCGATGTCTGGGCCGGCGAGACGGTCAAGCTGATGGCGGTATACGATCCAACGTCCAAGGAGTGGGAGTTGATCGAGGCGCGAAAGAGCGACACGTTCGAAGACGCGCCGGCAGGGTCCTGACCCTCGCGTGTCGGAGCACCGCCTGACGCTGCGCTGTACCGACGTCGTCGCTGACGCGCTCGCGCGCGGCGATGCTATTGTGGCGCTTGAGAGTTCGGTGCTCGCGCAGGGACTCGAGCCACCGTTCAATCGGGAGGCGGCGCAACGCATGTGCGAGGCCGTGCGGAGGTCGGGCGCGGTACCGGCGATCACGGCCATCGACGGTGGGGTCCCTGTGCTGGGGCTCGAACCCGACGCGCTGGAGCGATTCCTCACGCGTGTCGGCGTGCGCAAGGTGTCCGGGCGCGATCTCGCCGCGGCTGTGGCCGACGGCGTTGACGGCGCGACCACGGTTGCCGGCACGTTGGCCCTGTGCGCGCTCGCGGGTGTCGAGGTGTTCGCGACGGGTGGCATCGGCGGGGTACATCGCGATGCGCCATTCGATGAGTCAGCCGACCTGCTGGAACTGTCGCGTGTGAACGCCCTGGTCGTGTGCGCGGGAGCAAAGTCCATTCTCGATTTGCCGGCGACGCTCGAACGATTGGAATCATTGGGTGTTCCGGTCGTGGGGTACCAGACGCGGGAGTTGCCAGGTTTCTTCACGGCGCACACAGGCCTGTCGTTGAGTGCGTTGGCGGAGAGTCCCGAACAGATTGCGCGCTTGTGGCGCGCGCACCTGACGTTGGGCCGACCAGGTGCCATGCTGGTTGTCCAGCCTCCTCCTGCGCCATTTGCACTGGATCCGACACTGGTGGAAGGGGCGATCGCTGCGGCCATCGGCGCCGCCGCGGTGCAGGGTATCCGTGGTGCCACCGTCACACCCTTTCTGTTGGCGGAGGTGCAGCGCCGTACACACGGCGCATCGGTGCAGACGAATCTTGCCTTGTTGGAGGCCAACGCCGCCTTGGCTGGCGAGATTGCCGTAGCGCTGCAACGGTTGCGCAGATAGTGAAAAGAGGTTGAACTTCGCACCAAGCGCACGGTACTATCCGGTAACCCGCCCGCTCCGGAGGATTTTCCAGCAATGCCCACTCCGTTCCTGAGTTCCGAGGAGTACGACGAGCGTGCTCATGCCCTGTACAACGATGGCCAGTACGATGAAGCGCTCGAGCTGCTGCGCGAGGGATTGGCGGTGTACCCCAACGCCGTCGAGCTGCAGGTTGGCGTGGGATACGCACGACTGGCCCGCGACGAGTTCGCCTGGGCGCGACGCAGCTTCGAAGAAGCGCTGATCCTCGATCCCGAGCATGAAGACGCCTTGGCCGGATTGGGCGAAGTGCTGCTCAAGTTTGGTCAGGACGAGGCGGGCCTGCGGGCATTCGATCGCACGATCGCGCTCGGCTACGATGACGATATTGAACTGATGTTGCAGATCGGTCGGGCGCTGTTCCGGGAGGGATTCGTGGATCATGCGCTCACCTACTTCCAACGTGCCGTCACGCATGCCCCTGATTCGGCGGAAGCAGCGGCCTGTGTGGGCTATGCGCAGCATCGACTGGGACATGACAGCGACGCCATCGGGTCGCTGCGACGAGCGCTCGTGCTGGATGCAGAGTTCGCCGAGGCACGGGTGTATCTGGCCAATCTTCTTTATGATTCCGGCGAGCTGGAAGCGGCATTGGCCGAATATGTGATGACCACGCCGGATGACCATTGGGATGAGTTGGGGATCTGGCGACTGGCCGAACTCAAGAAGTCGGTGCATCGACTGACCGACGACGACCCTGAACTCCAGCCGTGGCAGGCGCGACTCGTCGAACTCGCCGGTGAGCCGGACGCGATTGACGACCTGTTGAATGAAGTCGAGCAACGCGTGATGGAGCAGGAGAGCGAAGCCATGGCGAAGGCGCACGGCCAACTGGAAACGCTGGGCGGCCTGCTGAGCGGACTCGTGCAACAGCAGCAGGCGGCACCGCACCCCGAATTCATGCCGATCGATGCGTTCGCGCCGGACGGTGCGCACCGCGTGATCATGCGCGATGGCAGCACGTTTGAAGGGACGTGGGATGAGATCGTCCACGCGCTGCGTGATGCGCGTGATGCCGGTCGCTCGCTGGAGGAGTTCATGGCACTGGAGGCGCGACGACACTACGGCGCGACGGGACTGCGCATCGCGTCGCATGCGCCGGAAGCGTTCCTGCGCGAGAGCGCGAGCGCGGGCCTGCTGCGCATCGAACGGTGAGTGCGCGCGCCGCGCTGGACGCGGCACGCGCCGAATTCGAACCCAGTCTGGGTCGGCCGCCCATCGAGGCAACCACCACGCCGGAGTGGCGCGAGCACCGGGCTGGACTGGAGTCGCCTCACACCCGCGGCCGCGCGATGTGGGATGCCACCGAGCAGGTGTTGCACGTCGTGGTGGGTCGCGCCGCACTCACCGGCCAGGCGCTCGTCGGTGAGGCGCGGCGTCGCCAGTTTCTGACGCTGGGGGACGCGCACGCGCTGATGGCGCTGCAAGGGTGGATGGATCGATTGCGCGAGGTCGTTGACGCCGACGCGCCTCCGGGCGATCACGAACGCATGATTGCACGCGAGGCGTGGACGGCGCTTGAGCACGCCGTCGATGTGCAGATCGCCGCGCCGTCACAACCGTCTGTCGCCGGCTCGTTCGCTGCTCCGGTCGCCAACGTCGCGGCCGTGGCCCCTCCGATCGGTGGCGCGGACGCGTGGAATGCCGCAGGCGTTCGGCCCGCGCGACCATGGTACGCGACGACTGCGTTCGTTTTTGGCGTGCTCATGGTGGCGTTGATCGGCAGCGCGGTCGCATGGTTGTTCCTGGCAGGTCGGGGCAGTCGGGACTTCGACGAAGGCCTCGCGGCGTACGCGCGCGGCGCGCGTGAGGTCGCGCGCACGGCATTTGCGAAGGCGGCACAGGATCACCCCGACGATGCCCGTCCACTCGTGTATCTCGGCCGACTCGCGCGCGAGGAAAACGATCTGGTGCGGGCGCGCCGATTTCTCGACGCGGCCGTTCGGATTGATCCCGCCAATGCGCTGGCGCAACGCGAGCTCGCCGCCGCGCTGTTAGCGGACGGCCAGCCCGAACTTGCCCGCCGCTTTTATGTCCGCGCCCTCGAACTCGATCCGTCCGATCGACTGGCGCAGGGTTTTCTGGGGTGCGCGCTGTATCGTCTGGGTCGGTTCGACGAAGCCGGACGTTGGGCGGCGCGAGCGGGTGCGGGCGATTGGACGCCGTGCATGACTGCGCCGGCATTCGTGACTCCACCGATCACAGGAGCCCCGCCCCCATGAGTGGCATCGTGTCAGGCGACACCATTGCCCTGCATCAGGAGACCGAACGCGATGTCCTTTCGAATGGCCTGACGCTACTCGTGCGACGGGATCCCTCGGCTCCCGTGGTTGCCATCGTGACGCACGTGAAGGTGGGGTATTTCGACGAAACCGATGACATCGTGGGGATCTCCCATGTCCTTGAACACATGTTCTTCAAGGGGACACCTACGCGCGGTGTGGGCGCGATCGCGCGCGAAACCAAGGCCAACGGCGGCTATCTCAACGCGCATACGATTTACGATCATACCAGCTACTTCACCGTGCTGCCATCGGCCTCGTTCGTGCGGGGTCTGGATATCCAGTACGATGCCTACGCGCGTTCGTTGATCGATGCGGGCGAATTGTCTCGCGAGCTTGACGTCATCATCCAGGAAGCAAAACGGAAGCGCGATACTGCGGGCGCGGTGACGATTGAATCGCTGTACGCGCTGCTGCACGACCACCATCGCATTCGTCGATGGCGCATCGGCGACGAGGCGGGATTGCAAACGCTCACGGCGCCGGCGCTGCACGCGTTCTACCGGGCGTGGTATCAACCCTCGAATACCATTCTCTCAATCGTCGGCGACGTCGATCCCGATGCGGTGCGCCGCGAAGTGCACGCCCGGCATGGCACGTTGCCCAACGCACCGGTGCCGCGCGCGCCGGCCCCGGTGGAGCAATCGCCGCCGGGTTTTCGCCTGCAGGAACTGTCGGGCGATATCGCACAGCCGCAGATCGCCTTCGGTTGGCGCGCACCGGGCATTGGGCATGCCGACACGCCGGCGCTCGATCTGTCGGGTGTCGCGTTGGGTACCGGGCGCGCGTCACGTCTGTATCGCGCCGTGCGCGATCGACAGTTGGCGTCATCGGTATCGGCCTGGCACTATACCGCCGGCGACATTGGCGTTTTCGTGCTCCACGCAGAAGCTGCCGGTGAACAGGCCCCCATGGCGGCGCAGCAGATATGGCGTGAGGTGCAGGCTGCGCGCGAACAGGGATTCCGCGACAGCGAGGTCGCGCGGGCGCAACACATTCTCGAGGCGCGCTGGCTGCGTCGTCTGGAATCGATGGAAGGGCAAGCCACGTACCTCGCCTCGTGGGAGGCCGATGGCGGGTTGTCAATCGCCGCAGCGTACTACGATCGGCTGCTGTCGCTCAACGCCCGTGACTTGCAGGAGGCTGTGCAGCAGTATCTCGATCCGGCGCAGCTATCGGTCATGAGCTATCGCCCGACGTTGGCCCCCACGCTTGTCGCCGACGCCGACACGTGCCGGAAATGGTTTCGCGAGGCGGAGGGGCAAGGCAGCAGTGTGCTGCCGCCGCCAAATGTCGCCACGCCGACGCGCGGCGTTCCGACGCTCGCAGTGTCCACCGGCATGGCGTCGACACCCGTTCGCGCAATCGTGGATGGTGTCCATCTGTACGAGTTGGCCAGCGGCATTTCGGTGATCATCCTGCCGAGGAAGGGCGCGCCGTTGGTCAGTCTCGGTGTGTATCAACGCGGAGGCGCCAGTGCCGAACCCGATGGCCGCGAAGGTTTGGCTCGACTGACGGCTCATGCCATGCTCAAGGGCACTGTGACGCGCAGCGGCGCACAGATCGCCGAAGCGGTTGAGGAACTCGGCGCCAGTATCGGCGTAACCGCCGGACTGGAGAGTCTCGGCTGGTCGCTGTCCGTACCGACTCGTCATCTGGAAGTCGCGGCGTCGATTCTGGCCGATGTTACGCAGCACCCGGTGTTCCCCGACAATGGCGTCGATACGGAGCGTGCCCTCGCCTTGGCCGAAGTTGCACGCCTGCGTGATGACATGTTTCGTTGGCCCATGCGACTCGCCACGGGCACTGCGTACGGCGCGCATCCGTACGCCCGCACCGTCACTGGCACGCCTGAGTCGCTGGCCGCGATCGATACCGACGCCTTGCGCGCATTTCACTCGGAGCACATCTGTTGCGGCGCCACCGTTATCGCGCTGGTCGGAGACGTTGAGCCGGCGACAGCTGTGGCGATCATTGCGCACGCATTTCCGACGCTGACTTTTCGTGACCACGCGCCGCCGCCGTCGGTGATCTGGACGTCAAAACGACTGCTCGCCGAGGATCAACGCGACAAACAGCAGACCGCGATGACCTTGCTGTTTCCCGGTCCTCACCGAACCGATGCGGGGCGTTTTGCTGCGCGAGTTTTGTCTGCTGTGGCCAGCGGACTGGGTGGGCGATTCTTCGAACAACTGCGCGACCGGCAGTCGCTGGCTTACCAGGTGTCGGCCTATCCAGTGGAACGACGGGCAGGTGGCGCGTTTGCCGCCTACATCGCCACATCGCCCGCTCGTGAAAACGAGGCTCGCGATGGTTTGTTGCGTGAGTTTTCGAAACTCCGCGACGCGGCGCCCTCTGGAGAAGAACTCGAGCGGGCGCGTCGTTACCTTATTGGCTCGCACGCGATCGGTCAACAGGTCGGGAGCGCGGTGATGGGTGAACTGGTTGACGCGTGGCTTTTCGGAAGTGGCGTCGGGGAACGTGAGGAATTCTGCGCTCGGATTGAAGCCGTGACCGCCAATGACGTGCAGGCGTTGGCGGAACGGTATTTCGATCCGGAGTGCGTGGTTGAGGGGATCGTGCGGGGGAGCGGCTGAGCAACCATCACCGTACCCGGACATCACGCATCGCTCTCGCCGCAGCGGAGAGGGTTGGCCACGCTGCCCGCACACGTCCGTTGGCCGATCGCACCCCGATTGAGCCGTCATAATCTGCCGACTCGCCCAGAATCACTGCCGTGATCCATGGTCGGCGGGAACCCCATGCGAGCGCCTGCCGCATGGCGATCAATTGTGATGCGTCACCATGCGCGTGTGGCAGTCCGCCAACGTTCACCAACCAATGCGTCGGAGTGCGTACCCTGCCGCTGTCGGCTCGCGCGTGCCAGCGATCAAACGCGCGAAGGCGGGCGTCGACGCCGGAAATACCGGAGAACGACGGATACACCATCGCGCCCACAACCCCGACCGACGAGGTCGGTCGCACGGCCCACGCGTAGATCGCGCTGTCGCGCGCATCCATCCTCGAAAGCGCCACACCGAGTCGTGTCGCCGGGCGGACGCGAGTCCGGACGGAATCGCTTGAGCGCAGGAGCAATCGCCACCAACTGATGCTGGGCGCCTCTGACGGCAGGACCGATGGGATTGGATCGCCAATGGCAGGGAAAAGGACGTCAGGGCGCAGTCGACGCAGGACGCGCTCAATCGTGGTTGCCCGCGTGGCATCGTCGGCGCGACCGGGATGCCGGGTCTGGTGCAATGCCACGGCGATCACCGTGCTGTCACTCCGCAATGGTTCGAGCACGCGCGCCAGCGAATCGAGCGCCATGCCACGCGTCCCGTCTTCGCCGAGTATCACCAGAATGGCGTCGGGCTCGAATTGCTGCGCCAGTGCACGATCAGCTTTCACCGCGCGGGTGGATGGCACGCCATCCAGCACCGGCAAAAAGCGCATGCCGATGGCGAAATCACCAAGGGGTCGCGCCTGCATGGGCTGCGGCGTGGCGCGCTGGTAGCTGCGAACGGCCGCCACACCGCGTGGCCACTCGATCACCAGCACCGTCGTGACCGCAGTTGCCGCGAGAACAAGGGTGGCACGTACCACGCCGGACAGTCGCCAGCGGGCTGAGTACGCCGGTGCGATTATCGGCACGAGCATCGCGTACGGTGAGATCAACGACGCGCGACCGACCGTCATTCCGAATACCACATCGCGCGCCGAAACCGCCGCCTGCAGTGGCAACGGCGCACTGCCGCTGGTGGTTACCAGATAGTCTCCCGTCACGATCACCGTCACCACGAGATCGTAGAGGAGGATCGGGATGGCAACGACAGGGGAGACGAGGCCAACGGCGATGGCATACAGACACTGGAGCACGAACGCCAGCGACACGACCGGCAGCAGCCAGGAGATGCCCGAGACGGTGCGCGCACCGTCTTCCGTGCCCGTCGCGATTGCCACCACGATCGCGGGCGCTACCAGCAGCCCGCACAGACTCGTGAGGCGAGTAAACGCACTCGGTGTCTCACGTCGCGCTGCCATCCAGCCGGCCAACAGAATGTCCCACAACAGGACCAGCAGGCCAATCAGCAAGGTCAACGGCGCCAATTGGGCCAGCGGTTCGCGTATCACGGTCTCACCCCACACCTCATGTCACCCAGGATAACCCGATCATCGGAATCACCGTGTCAGGCGACAGGTGGCACGGCTGGCCGGTTCCGGCGTAATATGCTCTATGACGCGCTCGTCGCTGTTCACCCTGCCCAACCTGGTCTCCAGTTCGCGTGTCGCGCTGGCGATGGGTTTTGTGGCATCCGATGCGGTACCGACGCGACTGGCGCTGATCGGGATTGCATCACTGACGGACTTCCTCGACGGGTGGTTGGCGCGTCGCATCAAAAGCACGTCGCGTTTCGGTGCCTTGCTTGATCCAATCGCCGATCGCTTTTTTGTGCTCGGCGTGGTGATCAGTTACGTTCTGGGCGGGCAATTCAGCCTCTGGCAAGCCGTCGCGATCATGTTCCGTGACGTCATGTCGGTGATCGGTTTCTTTGTGGCGCGCAACGTGAGGTGGCTTCGCGCCATTCCGTTCAAGGCGCGACCGATTGGCAAGGCGGTCACCGTGGCACAACTGATCACGTTCTTCGCGGTCCTGCTCGCCCCGTCGCAGGTGAACGCGTTGGTGATCATTGTGGCGGTGTTGGGGCTCGCCGCGACCGTAGACTACACGCTGATGCTCTGGCGCGAACGGATGCGCGAACCGTTGAGTGAGTCGGTCACACCCGAGCGTCTCTGAGCCCGTGATCAGAACGGACGAACGCCTCTTGGACCAAGAGGCGTTCGGGTGCAGCAGGGCATACTGCGGGGCAACGATACCGCGTTAGACCGCCGCGGCTTCCTGCACCTGCGTTTTGGGCGGCTGGGCAAAGCGCTCGCCGAGTGTGCGCAACTCAGTGACATCAGTTGGCTTGAGCTCGGGATAACGTCCGGCCAAGTACTGCAGGGTGGCGTCGAACCACTCCTTTTGGTCATCGGGATGACAACCGATGACACCGCACTGCATGATCTGCTGGAACAGCTCGTCACGGGCATCCTGATACGGAGAGTTCGCCGTGACATCGCGACGCGGACGAAGCTTGGGCTTGACCATTTCCTCTGGGTAGTGCGACGAAATACGGGGCTGGTCGGAGTATCCGGCTCAGCATGAACAATATAACCGATCGGGGACACCCTCTCAAAGGGGGGCGTCTTGACGAAACTGACCTTCAAGCGGGTCGGCCAATCCCCGACGAGTAACGCTGTCGTCAGCTGTTTCGTTGACCTGATAGCCAGCTCAAAAGCAGGTCGCACAGTTCCTCGGGCGCGTCGTCGGGAATGAGCCAGCCGCCGCCAACCCGATGGTTGGACACCGTGGCGGCGGAAAGGAGTTCTGACCATGACAGCGACGGCCTTAGTGCAGATGTGTCGCCCTCAATCACAAGCACCGGACAAGCGATCCGTGCAAATTGCGCTTTCGCCTCCTCGGACAACTCGACCGCGGCCGCCCGTTGAAGCAATTGACTCAGACCATCGGCACCAACGAACGGTGCCAAATATCGCGCAACCAGCAGGTCTGGCATGCGCTCGCCGGCCGCGACCCCTGTGCGCAGAAACGGAGCCAGAACCGGCTGCGCGCCGAACAGCGTCGTCGCGTTGAGCACCACCCGGGCCGAGGAGCGCTGGAGCGTCCGGATGTCTGCTCCAGGCAGGTCGTCAGGATCGGGCGGGGACAGCACCGCTATGCGGTCGATTCGGGTTCGGGGATTGGCTGCGAGGAGCAACGCCACGAGGGCGCCGATGTCTTGCCCGACGACGGTTACTGTAGGAAGCCGCAGGGCCGCCAACGCCCGTGCGACGTACTCGGCCTGCGCGGCCAAGGCATAGCTCGCATCGTCGGGACGGTCAGACTCTCCGTGACCCAGCAGATCGATCGCGATGGCGGTATAGCCGTCCATCGCAAGCGCCGGCGCAAGCCGTCGCCACAGAAACGTGCAGGTTCCAAATCCGTGCAGCAGCACGACGGGATGACCGCCGCGGCCAACGCGTTCGGCATGCAGGGCGCCAGAGCCGACGGGAATGCGCAGGTGTTCTACGTACATGGATCCGGAAATCTGGTGAGGGCGAGGACAAATTGGACGTAGCCAGCGAGTCTGACCGTCCGTAACTTGACGTCGCAACAACACATCATGGTCACCTCCCGGCTGTTCGCCGGACGAAGACAAGGAGAGCACGTGGTCAAGGCAACCCCCACCAAGTCCCGCACACCGTTCTATGGTGTGCTCCTGTTGTTTGGCATTGCCGGCGCTGTCGGCATTTGGTATGCGATGAGGGCGAATCAGACAAAGCCGATCACGCTTGACGCAGTCGCCATGGCGACGTTGCCGCCAGCCGAGGGTTACCTGCGCGGCGATCCCAAGGCGCCAGTCACGATCATGGAGTTCGCAGATTTCGAGTGCCCGGGATGCGGCCAATTTGCTGCGCTCGAAGAACCGGAGATTCGCGCTCGCATCATTGATCCAGGTCTGGCGAATTTTCGGTATTTCGACTATCCGCTGCCGATGCATCCCAACACCCTGTCCGCCTCGCTGGCGGCGTCGTGTGCAGCGGACCAGGGCAAGTTCTGGGAGATGCACGATGCCATCTTTGCGGGACAGGACCAGTGGAACGGGCAGGCCACGGGCAATCCGCGCAAGGTGCTGGACGGCTATGCCAACACCCTGGGGCTCGACATGAAGGCGTACGGCACCTGCTTCAGTTCACAAAAGAATTTGCCGCGCATTCAGGCTCACAAGGCGGCAGGCGACGCGCGCGGCGTGAACTCCACCCCAACCATCATTATTGGCGACAAGGTGTATCCGGGTGGCGTTCGGTTTGACGCGCTAAAAAAGATTATCGACTCACTGACGGCCGCGCGGCCAAAAGCCCCCGCCGAAGTCGATACCACGAAAAAGTAGCGCGCGGCGGGCTAGGCTCGCCGCCGTTTGGCGGCATCATCAAGACGGAGTTTCGGCAGAGGCACCGTGTTCGCGGTGCCTTCGTCGTTTTCGGACGACGCTGTGGGAATCAGCGCGTCGCCCAGCGCCACCAGCGTGCGGGTGGCGATCACGGCAGACAGCGGATCGGCCACGCCCAGTTCGCGCACATAGATGTCAATGGCGCGCTCGTATCCAACGTCGGGCGCCAGCGTTTCCACGAACAGCAGCGCATTCTCGACATGCGTTCGCACGAGGGCCTCCTCGGCGCGCGCCTGGGCAATGCGCAGCCGCTGCTCGGCCTCAGCCGACAGCTTGCGGGGGAACAGCGTTTCAGGGAAGAGTTTGCCGAAGAGAGACATGACCGAAATATAGACGCCGCGACGGGCGTGGGCGTGTGCGCGGCATCGCCGCGATGGGCGTGGGTCCCCTTCGCGGCGGCCGTGCGGAATTGGAGCCGTTTCTTGGAACAAGGGTGCGTGCGGGCGTCCTGTGAGCCGCTGTCTGCGGGGATCGAATGAGCCGCACTCGCGGTGGCTCCGTACCCCCGCAGTTGAGCGGCGAACAGGTCGCCCACACGCGCCCGCGACGTACGCACCAACACCCTGACGCACCCACGGTCCGCAATTGCTACGATTCCTGGGCCTCGTATTGGTCCTTGAGACTCGCCACGACACTGGGATCGGCCAGCGTGGTGGTGTCGCCCAACGCGCGTCCTTCGGCGATATCACGCAGGAGTCGGCGCATGATCTTGCCCGATCGCGTTTTGGGGAGATCCGCGCTGAACAGAATGTCATCCGGACGGGCCAACGCGCCGATCTTGAGAGCCACATGCTCGCGGAGCTCGTCGCGAAGATCACCGCTTGGATGAAATCCGGCGCGCAGCGTGACGAAGGCGGCGATGGCCTGGCCCTTCAGTTCGTGCGCTTTGCCCACCACCGCCGCTTCAGCCACTGAGGGATGATCGACCAGCGCGCTCTCCACTTCCATGGTGCCGATGCGGTGTCCCGCCACGTTCAGCACATCATCCACGCGGCCGAGTATCCAGTAGTAGCCGTCGGGATCGCGTTTGACGCCATCGCCGGGGAAATAGAGATCGGGACGTCCAGGCCACTTCGAGAAATACGTATCGACGTAACGCTGATCATCGCCCCAAATGGTGCGCAGCATGGACGGCCAAGGGTGGGTGAGCGCCAGCAAGCCACCCCCGACTTGCACTTCGTTGCCGGCGGTATCAAGCAGCGCGGCCCGCACGCCGGGAAACGGTGTGGTGGCGGAACCGGGTTTCGTGCTGGTCACGCCAGGCAGCGGCGTAATCATGATTGCGCCGGTTTCCGTTTGCCACCACGTGTCCACAATGGGGCAGCGGTTCTTGCCAATCGTGCGGTGATACCACATTCACGCTTCAGGATTGATGGGTTCTCCAACGGAACCAAGTAATCGCAGCTGCGACAGATCGTGCTGCTCCACGAAGCTGGCGCCCCACTTCATGAACGCGCGAATGGCGGTCGGCGCGGTGTAGAAAATCGTCACCCCGTACCGCTCGCAGATCTGCCAGAAGCGATCTTTCTCCGGCCAGTCGGGCGCGCCCTCGTACACAATGCAGGTGGCACCGTTGGCCATCGGGCCGTACACGAGATACGAGTGTCCGGTGATCCAGCCAATGTCGGCGGTACACCAGTACACGTCCTCGTCCTGGATGTCGAACACGTACTTCGTGGTGGCGTACACGCCCGTGAGATAGCCGCCGGTGGTGTGAACGATGCCCTTTGGCTTGCCTGTTGTGCCGGACGTGTACAAAATGAACAACAGATCTTCGGCGTTCATTGGTTCAGGCGGACACTCCTTCGGCACATCGCGCTTGAGCCGGTGCCACCAGTGATCGCGTCCGTCCTGCATTTCGGCGAACATCTCATCGCCAACACCACTGCGACGACGCATCACCACCAGCACGTGCTCGATGGTGGGGCATCCTTCGAGCGCGGTGTCGGCGTTGCGCTTGAGCGGTATCACCTGACCGCGACGATAACCGCCGTCGGCGGTGACGAGCACCTTGCAGCCACAGTCATTGATTCGATCACGCAAGGACTCCGGCGAGAATCCGCCAAACACCACCGTATGCACGGCCCCAATGCGTGCGCACGCCAGCATGGCAAACACCGCTTCAGGAATCATTGGCAGGTAGATCGCCACGCGATCGCCCTTCGTCACGCCAAGCGTCTTGAGCATGCTGGCCGCGAGATTTACTTCGCGATACACGTCCCAATAGGTAAACGTGCGGCGATCACCGGGTTCACCCTCCCAGATGAGGGCGGCTTTGTTGCGTCTTGGGCCGTGAATGTGGCGATCGACACAGTTCACGCTCACGTTCAGCTCACCGCCGTCAAACCAGGTAGCGTGCGGTGGCGTCCAGTTCATAACAGTGTCCCACGGTTTGCTCCACGTCAGCTCACCCGCTTCCTGCGCCCAAAACGCCAACGGGTCAACCGCCGCGCTGTCGTGCAGGCGCGCATCCTGAACCCGCGCCGTGGCGCGGAAGCTGTCGGGAGGCGCAAACGTCCGGGTTTCCGTCAGCAGAACGTCGATATCGCTATCGCTCACTGGACAATTCGGAGTGGGGGGGGCACAGAGGGGGGGTCGATGGTGCACGCGTGGTCCGCAGCGCCGATCGGCGGCAGACCGTAAGCTGTACGACCAGACGCCCTGTGAGCAACCACCGCAGTCGTATGCACGCACCGCACCGGGGAACGAAACCACGTTACACTTGAGTGATGTTCCGCACTGAACCGCCGTCCGCGCGCGCCCTTACAGGAGTGCGCGTCGTCGTGTTGCGCGCCGAAGGGCGAGGCGGGCCGTTGGTGGTTGCACTGAGCGCCGCTGGCGCAACGGTCACGGAGCTGTCGCTGATGAGCGTCCAGCCGCTCAGCCCCGCTTTGCTTGGCGAGGCGGTGGCTCGTCTTGAACAATATGCGTGGGTGTTGCTGACCAGCGCTCATGCCGTGTCACCGTTGGAGACTGCTCTGCACGCGGCGCGGTTGTCGTTGGGCGCACGCAAACTCGCCGTGGTTGGCGATGCGACTCTTGACGCTGTGGATGCAGCGGGATGGGCCGTCACGGTACACCCCGCGCGTCGGGGGATCGATGGGTTGATCGACGCCATGGCCGAGCGCAACGACGTGGAGGGCGCGCCAATGCTGTATCCATCGGCTCCCGATGCGAACGACGCGCTCGCGACCGGCCTGCGGGCTCTCGGCGCACAGGTGGATATCGTGCCGGTGTACTGCTATGTGCCCGACCTTGCGGCGCGAGCGCGTCTGCGAGAGATGGTTGCGGACAGTGCAATCGACGTGATCACGGTGTCCGCGCCCGGCACGATGGACGCGCTGTTGGAGGCCATACCACCGGAGCATGTACGCCGGGTGCCGGTGGCATGCGTGGGTCCGATGGCGGCCCGGGCAGCGCGTCGCGCGGGCTTCCCAGTGAAGGTCGAGGCGGAAAACCCGTCGCCCTCGACGTTGGTGCGTCGTATCGTCGCGGCCTTTCGCCCGTCCCGATAGCGTGCCGATTCGCCGGCGCGCACTTGGATGCGGACTGCGCGCTGCGTATCGTGCAAGGGAGCGTTGGCCAGCGTGCCGCGTTACCCCAAACACATCTGCGCGAAATCGTACGCCGCGTAGCGCCACTGCTTACCCCAAGGTTGCCTGAATGTCGCACAATCCGTGGCACGATATCCCGGCGGGGAAACATCCGCCGGAGCAAGTAACGGCGATTATCGAGATCCCGGCCAAATCGCGCAACAAATACGAATTGGACAAGGAAACGGGTCAATTCAAGCTGGACCGGGTGCTCTATTCTGCGGTGCACTACCCCAGCGACTACGGGTTCATACCCCGGACGTTGCACGAGGATGGCGATCCGCTGGATATTCTGGTGAAAATCAACGAACCCACCTTTCCGGGCTGTCAGATCTCGGCGCGCCCAATCGGTGTGTTGCGCATGCTTGACAAGGGCGAGCCTGATGAGAAAATCCTCGCGGTGCCGTCAGACGATCCGTACTTCCACGATGTGTTCGACATTGCGGACCTGTCGCCACACTACCTGAAGGAGATCGCGCACTTTTTCGGGATCTACAAGGATCTCGAGGGCAAGCGCGTCGAGGTCACCGGGTGGGAAAAGAGCGAGCAGGCGATGGAGATCATTGTGCAGAGTATGCAGCGGTACTCGGCCGCATACGGATCGTAGAAACGGGTCTGGAACCATCTCATGCGTTACACCTTTTTGAAGACCAGACTCGCATTGATGCCGCCAAACCCGAAGCTGTTGCTCAGTACCACCTGCGTTGCCAGATCGCGTCCGGTGTTCGGCACGTAGTCCAGGTCGCACTCGGGATCTGGCGTGGTGAAATTGAGCGTGGGTGGGATCCAGCCGCGTTGTAACACCAACGCCGAGATGGCGGCTTCGAAGGCCCCCGATGCGCCGAGTGCGTGGCCGTAGTAGCCCTTGGTGCTGGACACCGGTACGCGGTCGGCGTGCGCACCGAATACGGTGCGAATGGCGGTGGTTTCGGTGGGATCGTTCAGCGGCGTGCTGCTGCCGTGCGCGTTGATGTAGTCCACCTGTTCCGGCGTGATGTTCGCATCGGCCAGTGCCTGTCGCATACACCGCGCCGCCTGGGCCCCGCCTGGCAGCGGTGCCGTCATGTGGTGCGCATCGTTGGTGGTGCCGAATCCGGCCAGTTCACCGTATATGCGCGCACCGCGCGTGATGGCATGTGACCATTCCTCGAGAATCAGCACCGCGGATCCTTCGCCCATCACGAAACCATCGCGGTCGCGATCGAACGGTCGCGACGCCAGTTCGGGTGTGTCATTGCGCGTGGACATGGCGCGAATGAGTGCGAAGGCGCCAAAACACAGCGTCGCCAAGGGTGCCTCACTGCCGCCGGCGATCATCACATCGGCATAGCCATCGCGAATTTGACGGAACGCCTCACCGATGGCGATGGTGCCCGAGGCGCAACTCATCGCATTCGTGCAATTCGGTCCGGACACTCCGAACTCGATGGCGATGTTGCAGCTGGACGATCCGCCGAATACGGCCAGCGCGAGCGTTGCATCGACATTGCGCAGCCCACCCTGCATGAAGCGCGCCGCCTGCTCTTCGGCGTAGGCGACTCCGCCAAGCGCTGTTCCCATCATGGCGCCAATTCGTTCGCGATTCTCGGAGGCGAGGTCGATGTTGGCATCGGCGAGTGCCAGCATCGAACTCACCACGCTGAACTGGCCGAAGCGATCGAGCCGCTTCACCCGTCGTGGATCGAGATACTGTTCGGCGTCGAAGCCATCGACTTCGGCGGCGCAGCGGCTGCGAAAGATGGATGCATCAAATCGCGATGCCGCGCGCACCACGGAGCGTTCGGCCCGCAGCCCCTGCCACAGTGCCTCGACGCCCGTGCCCAAGGGTGTCACGCAGCCAATTCCGGTAATGGCGACTCGCCGTCGGGCGAGCCCGTCCTGCCGCGCGCGGTCGATCATGCGCGCACCGCCACCGCACCGTCGGCCACTCGTTCCGCGACCCGCGCCAATCCTTCCAGCGTGCGCGACGCAATGCCGTGAACGAAAACCGGTCCGATCACCTGGGTTGCCGCAAAGGGGCCAATCAGCGGCCACGATGGGCCGTTCCACACGTGTATGATGCGCGTCAAGGTGCCCTCTGGTGTTGCCGTGAAATTCCATTCGACATCCATCCGTGCCGTGATCCCGGCGACATGCCGATATCGTACCCACGGGACGTCGTGATTGATTGCCATTTCCGACAACCACCAGGTGGGCCAGTTGAGCAGTCCAAACGGCCGGCTCGCCGCCATCTCCACCAGGCCTCCACCATCACTCGTGCGGTGCCGGAATCGCACGTGTCGATAGTGCGGCAGGCAGACAGGCCACTGCTCGACCGCGTGGGCCAGCGCGAAGATGCTGGCCAGCGGCGCGCGCACGAGGCGTTCGTCGATCGCGGTCATCCGCCGATCGGTGGGCAGTGTACCAAGCGCGTACGGTATGAACGTGGTCGTGACACTCATGCGGTGTTGAAACCCGGAAACCAGGTGGCCGTGATGCGCCATCCGAGCGCATGACGAACGATGGCGCGACGACCGGTCGCGCGAGCGATAAGCAACGCCAGTTCGGCGCGCGTATAGCCGCGCAGAATCGAGACCACGCCATCGTGCCGACTGACCGGATGAAATCGCAGTGCGAACGAGGAGAGCCAGAGTCCGGCCACGGCAACCCAACTGCGTCGCAGATCGCCAACAATCACCGCGCGACGCGCCACGCGGGTGCACTCGCGCAGCAGGCGCACCGCGGTCTCGTCTTCGAAGTGGTGGAGCAGCTGCGAACAGGTCACGATGTCGATACTCGCGGTGGCGAACGGCAGGGCCAGCGCGTTGGCGGCCACGGCATGCGAACAGGCCCCGTGTGCGACCTGCGCCAATGCCGGTGCAAGTTCAAGCCCGATCGTGGTGACATGGCGTGCGTCGCGACCGGCCAGACGCTGCACTGCCGCGGGGATGTCACCCAATCCAGTTCCAATGTCGAGCAGGCGGAGCGTCATTCCGGCAGGCGTCCGCGTCAACACCTGGCGCACTTCCCGAAGAATGGCGCGTCTCCCGCCGAACCAGCGATTGGCAAGCGCGACATCGTGCAAGGACCGTTCGGCCAGCGCCGCATCGTGTGCCGGGTCGTCGAGCATCTCGTGTCCGCGTCGTCGCGCTGGCGTGAAAGTCACGTCAGCGCTCCAGTTGCGCGTAACCGCCGCGATAATACAACAGGGGGCGCGCGTCATGGGCCGACGCGTCGTCCACCCTGCCAACCACAATCACATGATCGCCGGCCGGATGACGCGCGATGACGCGACACTCCAGCCATCCCAGCGCGCCCTCCAACAGCGCGTGGCCCAGCGCACTGCGCGCACAGGGGAGATCGACGAAGCGATCATCCACCTTGCCGGCAAACCGTCGACTGAGGGCCTCCTGGTCGGCACTCAGGATGTTCACTGCGAACGACTCCGCCGTGTGCATGACCGACGACATCGCGGCGTCGGTGCCAATGCACACGAGTACCAGGGGCGGATCGAGACTCAGCGACGAGAATGCGCTCACGGTCATACCATGGTCGCGCCCTTCGTGATCACGAATGGTGACGATCGCGACGCCGGTGGCGAAGCGACCAAGCACGGCGCGAAAGTGATCAGCGTCGATGGCCATGCGAGTGCATATCAGGTGAGACGCGTGGGTGCGGCCAGTCGGCGAGCACCGTTCGTGTTGCGCCCTGCAGGACGGCGCCCGCCACGCGCCACAGCGTATGCGGGTTCAAGAGTGCCGACGCGGGAACGAAATCACCGGTAACGCCGATGAGCAGATCGGACAGGTGGCGATCGCCGCCGAGTACCCGGGCGGCGGCGTTCATCAACGATGGAACGGAAACGGCCGATGCGATCAGGCGTTCCACGCGCCACTTGCCGGCAAACGTGTTGTGACGCGCGTGCGCATAAGCGCGCAGTGCGCGCCGTTCGGCGCGCGCATCGCCTCGCGCCGAGGCACCAATGGCGTCAACGGCGAAGGGTGCCAGCAATTCGCCGCCACGCAGCGCAGCAAAGATGCCCTCGCCGGTGAACGGATCCCAAAAATCAGCGGCATCACCCACCAGCATTGCGCCGGCGCTCCACGGGCATCTGGCGCGCGAGGCGAAGGGCCCGGTCGCGCGCACCGGCGACACGCGTTGGGCATCGGCAAAACGCGGTGCCAGCGCACCGCACTGCGCGATCCATCGGTGCAGGAATCCTTCAGGGTTGCCAACCATCGCGTGGGCGTCTGCCGCCGGGACAACCAGGGCCACGTTGGTCACGCCATCACCTACACTGGCGAGGCCTGCGTATCCGTTCGCGGCCACGTGCATTTCACCCAGCGCCGTCATGCCGGCAACGCCACGATAGTGCGCCACCAGCGCGATACGTCGGGGCCACCGCGCCGCGCGGGACAGGTCGAGGCGTTTCGCAACGATCGAACGCAGACCGTCGGCGCCGATAATCAAATTGGCCGCCACGTGTTGCAGGCCCGTGTGGGTGCGGACCCGAACGCCAGTGGCGCGGCCGCTGGCATCGCGCAATACATCTTCGACCTTCACCCCCTCGCACACCAAGACGCCGCGTGCACGCGCGCGGTCAACCAACACCGTATCCAGGATTTCGCGCCGTATGCCGAGACCGCGATCGCGAAAGCCGCGAAACCCGTGTTGGGCGACAAACTCGCCGTGAATACGCTCGCCCGACGGCGCATGCACCACCATGCCGATGAGTGCGGCCGCCTGCGCCTCAAGCGTGTCCAGAGCGCCCATGGTGGAGAGAATCCGCGACCCTTCGGGACTCACATACTCCGCGCATGGCTTTGGTCGGGGAAAATGCGCGCGATCGAGCAGCACCACGTCCAGCCCGGCGTTGGCGCAATACCATGCCGACGCGGTGCCGGCAGGGCCACCACCAACAACCAGAACCTGCGTCGACCGTGGAAGGGGTTCGGTGGACATTGTGAGGAAGCTAACGCGCAGTCACGTTCGACTGATCCCTTGGCACGCCAGAGCCACGAGCGCGCCCGTGAGCGAGCACGCCACGTTCACCACGTCGTTGTCAAAGTGGCGCACGCCGCCCTGGTGCAGGGTGGTGGTCCCGTGACAGTGCGTAGCGCGCTCCGTGAACCGCTGGCATGCTGGACACTGCCGCCGCTCCTGTACCCAGGCACCAAGCAGCGTATCCACGGCAGCCCCGGCCAGTCCGCTCAGCGCCACCGGCCAGACGCTTGAAGCGGCAATCAATGACACGGCACAGGCCAAACCGGACAGGACCACGGCGCCAATTACGCCACCCACGGTGCCGCTCCACGTCACCGCACCGGAAGTGCCGATTTCGACAGGCTGCCAGCTGCGTAGCGACCACGGCGTACCACCCAGCAGCGTCCCGATCTCGGTGGACCACGTGTCGGCGCCCGCGGCCGCCAGTGCGCCTGCGGCCGCGATCGCGCCGCTGATCGCGGTCGTGCTCAGCGGCGCGTTCTCGTCGACCCGACGACTCACGAGCACGATGAGCGCGCAGATCGCGAACACCCCGCCATTCGCAAGCACCTGACGCGCGTCACGTCGATCGTCGCGCATTACCACCTCGCGCGTGCGCGCCGACTTGCGGGAGCGGCCCAGTCGTGACACGGCGCTGGCGAGCACGAACCAACCCATCAGGTAGGCGCCCCAGGCCCACTGCACACGCAACGCGAGGACCCCGATGACGAAGGCGGCGACGGCCCCGTCGGCGCGAAGCGTGCGAGTCCGCCACGCGGTCCACACGACTATCCCGGTGCCGGCGAACGCGGCCCACCACGGAGCGGCACTCGCGACGGTGAGTGACTTGGGCGACATGGGAGGTAAGTCTACTGTGGTGCTCAACGCAGACGCTGTCGATGGGACCAGTGGTGCGCAAGTCGCGACTGGCGCACCGCAATGGCAGCATGAAGAGAATGTCCGGGCGGGCGCTTGTATCGACGACCTGCGACACGTTAGCTTCGCCCACGGTGTCTTACTTGATCGATAGTTCCGTGACGCGCGCAACGCCCCTCGGCGTCCCCATGCTCTCTTTGGCGGGTGGGCTGCTGGACGCGCGTCTGCCGCTGGCCTTGCTCGAAGCCGTCAAGGCAATTGACAAGCCCGAAGCGGAAATCGACGCCGAACTCGTGCACGAGCTTCGCAACAAACGATTCGGTTTGAGCGACACGGTCCTGCAGCAGATTCGTCGTTACCAGGAGGCGGTGCGGCGGCAGCAGCGAGTGACGTTTGACGAAGTCCTGGCGCTGGCGCGCTTGATTGGCCGTCGGCCTGACGCCGACCTGGCGTTTCGCGAGGCGGGGCGTCGGTTGGCGCGCGCGGCGATCTCCACGATTGGCGCCACCAGTCGCAGTGCGGCCACGTCGTTGCCGTCACTGCTGGGTCGTCCGCTGGCCCTTCGTCAACTCCGGAGGGTCACGCGTCGCTTCCTGAACGGTTCGTTGGTTCGGCAAGGCAGTTCACTCGTGTTGGAGGTGGGCGCGCCCGTTTCGGCTGATGCCGGACCGGGTGGCGCGGGCTGCGGGCTCTACGAAGCGGCATTCCGCGAGTGCCTGCATGTTCTGGCCGATGTGGATGGCGCCGTCGAACATGTGCTGTGTCGTGCGCGAGGTGACGCCCGATGCCAATGGCGCGCCGAGTGGCGGCGTCGCTGAGTCGGTCTCCCTTCA
>JANMRE010000340.1:0-3127 GCA_031370885.1 Gemmatimonadaceae bacterium | reverse complement strand
GCCGAGGTGGATTGACCGTGACGACACGAGCGTTTCGCAGCACGCGCCCGATGGACGGACCGGTCGTGGCGACCGTCGACGACATTGACGGGCTGAACGAGATATTCACCGAAGCCTTCACGGAGCGCTATCGACGTGACGGCATGTCGGGTGTGCGTGTGCCTGCGCTGCACGCGGCGATCTGGCGTTATGCGATTGTGGACGCCGGTGACGGCGCGCTGTGTTGGCGCGACGACCGCGGTAAGATCGCAGCGTTCAATATCGTGCACCATTCAGGCACCGAAGGTTGGATGGGTCCGTTGTGTGTCCGTCCCGACCTGCAGGGCATGGGATTCGGCAAGATCATTGTGGAGCGTGGCATGCGGTGGCTGCGTGAACAGGGCGCCAAGGTGATCGGTCTCGAAACGATGCCGCGCACGATGGAGAATATCGGATTCTACTCATCGTTGGGCTTTGTGCCCGGGCCGCTCACGATCACGCTCACGATCGACGCGGCACTCGGGGATCATACCCCGCTGCTGTTGTCGCGACTGTCCGGACTCGAGAAGGAAACCGCGATCGAACGGTGTCACGCGCTCACGTCGCGCGTGGTGCCGGGCTACGATTTCACGCGCGAGTTGGAGTTGACCGATCGCATGTCATTGGGCGACACCGTGATATTGGGTACGGCGGAGTCACCGACCGGATTTGCGGTGTACCACACGGTGCCGCTGGTGGAGGGCCGCGCTCGCGAAGAATTGCGCGTGCTCAAGTTGGTGCTGGCGCGTCGCACGGAGCTCCCGAAGTTGATCGGGATACTGGCGGATTTGGCGCGGCGGGTTGGCACGCGACGGGTGGCCATTCGACTGCAGGGAGACTATCCCGATGCGTACCGCACGTTGGTGGGGCTCGGGGCGCGGGTGCGTTGGACCGACTTGCGAATGACGGTTTTTGGGTGGGGGGAAGCGGTGCCGGCGTCGGGTATGGTGTTGTCGAATTGGGAGATATGAGAAAAAAGACGGGAGACGGGAGACGGGAGACGGGAGACGTCCCGTCGGCTGGATGTCTCCCGTCTACTTTCTTTGGTCTCCCGTCTTTCCATCCGGCGTCCCCCGCACCACGATGCGCCATATCAACAAGAACATGCCGCCGGTGAGTAGCAGGTGGATCCAGCCTGGCGCGGCAGTGGTGAACGTCACACCGGCCCAGACCACGAGCATGATTAATGCAGCCGCGATGTAGCGATCCATGGGGGTTTCGGCGCGGTCGGGAAAAAATAGCAATTGCGTATGGTGTTACTCGGACAGTAAGATAGTCGTATGGCTGGTGTTCGGGGCGGGGAGATTTACTTCTTGAGCCGATAAGTCCTTAGAAGAGGTCCAACAGACTGTGTGAACGTCATGCCCCAGTGCGGGGAAGGCGAAAGCGCGGTGCGGACTTCATCAGTATTCTTTGGGCTTCAAGATCCCCTCATCGTTCCGAC
The DNA here is from genome assembly GCA_031370885.1 of Gemmatimonadaceae bacterium. Lineage (GTDB taxonomy): Bacteria > Gemmatimonadota > Gemmatimonadetes > Gemmatimonadales > Gemmatimonadaceae > Gemmatimonas. The sequence continues at coordinate 1,665 of JANMRE010000340.1, read as the reverse complement.
TGCAGGGCCCCTGTGAAAGCGGGGGCTTTTGCATTTGAGACGGGAGACGGGAGACGGGAGACAGGAGACGGGAGACTCCGTGAGACGGGGGAGTGGCGCGGAGAATTGGGCGGCGCGGCGGGGGAATGGTGAAGGGATACTGGGGATGGTGGCGTATTGTCGGGAATGCATGATCAGCGACACAATCACGAAGAGCTCACCGTGTGGCAGCGGTCGAATCTGCTGGCGATCGAGGTCACGCTCGCGGTGAGGCGCGTTCCGTGGACGAACCATCTGGCCTTCCTGCACGGTGTCGGCATTTTGCCCGCCGCCTCGATCGTGAAGTGGCAATCCGAACTCCGCCAGTTCACCTGGATGCTCTACGCCCTCCGCCGTCGGCTCCAACCCGTGCCGACAAAATCGCGCCAACCATCTCCAGCAGCCCGATCGCGCCCCCCGGCCCTCTCCCGTCTCCCGTCTCCCGTCTCCAGTCTTAACCGGAACCAATCCGCCGCCAAACCAGTTCTATCTTTCCCCATGCCTCTCGTCACCGTCACCCGCGTTTTGCGCTTCAATGCCGCGCACCGCGTCCATAACCCTGCGCTGTCCGACGAGGAGAACACCCGCCTTTTCGGCAAGTGCAACAATCCCAACTGGCACGGCCACAACTACCGACTGGAAGTGGCGGTGCAGGGATCGATCGACGAGCGCACCGGGTATGTTATCGATCTGGGGTACCTGCGCGAAATTGTCGATCGTGAAGTGATCGACAAAACCGATCATCGCAATTTCAACATCGACGTCGAGTACACGCAGGGGATTATTCCGACCACGGAGAACATCGTTGTCGCGATGTGGCGCGTGATAGCGCCTGCGGTCGCACCGGCAAAACTGGTTCGACTGCGTCTCTGGGAAACCGAACAGAACTATGCCGAATATGAAGGCGACTAATCTGCCGATCCGGCGCGCCATTCGCGCTATCCCTGCCGACATCTCTGCGGCCACGCGATCCACGGTCGACTCCGACGACCTGGTGATCGACGACGTACGGATGACGGAGTTCGAAGACATCATTCGCCGTCAGCTCGAACTGATTGGCGAAGACCCCACGCGTGACGGCCTGCTCAAAACTCCCAGTCGGGTGGCGAAGTCGCTGTCGTGGCTGACGCGCGGGTACGAGCTCGATCCCAGGGAGGTGATCGGCGATGCCGTGTTCAACGAATCGCACGAAAACATGGTGATGGTGCGTGACATTGAGATGTATTCGATGTGCGAACATCACCTGCTGCCGTTTTTCGGGCGGGTGCACATCGCCTACATCCCGAATGGAAAGATCGTCGGGCTATCCAAGCTGCCGCGTGTGGTGGAGGTATTCGCGCGTCGGCTGCAGGTCCAGGAGCGCCTTGGTGAACAGATCGCCAATGCGATCGATGAGGTGTTGCAGCCCAAGGGCGTGGGTGTGGTGATCGATGCGGTGCACCTGTGCATGATGATGCGCGGCGTGGAAAAGCAGAGCTCGCGCACGATTACCTCGTCGTTGCGCGGGCTGTTTCGCGATGATGCAAAAACGCGCAGTGAATTTCTGGGGCTTGCACACGGTCGGTCGGAGCCGTTTTGAATTCACTGACCGGGCGTCACGCGCTGGTGACCGGCGCGTCGCGCGGTATTGGTCGCGCAATTGCCGAG
>JANMRE010000296.1:0-50237 GCA_031370885.1 Gemmatimonadaceae bacterium | reverse complement strand
CTTGCCGCCCGAGTTGCAGGAGCAACTGGAACTCGGCAGCCGGTTGCACGATATCGGCAAGATCGGCGTTCGCGAAGACGTGCTGAACAAGGATGGATTGCTGACCGCGGACGAGTATGCGCACGTCATGGAGCACCCGGTAATCGGATGGCGTCTGCTCGCGCCCTTGCTGCACGACATGCCGCATGCCCTGTCGGTCGTTCGTTCGCATCACGAACGATTCGATGGCGCGGGCACTCCCGACGCGATGCACGGACACGAGATTCCGCTGGTCGCGCGCATTACCGCGGTGGCAGATTCGTTCGACGCCATGACCAGCGGACGCGTGTACCGTTCAGGTTTGAGTGTCGAACATGCCATGGCCGAATTGCGACGCTGTTCGGGTTCGCAGTTCGATCCGGTGTGCGTGGCGGCGTTTGAACGGGCCCTCGAGCAGAATAGCTTTCTTCGGCCGGACGTGGCGTCGCAGTTGACGGTGCCCATGATGATGGTCGCGTAGCTGTCGTCCGTGGTAGTACGGGCCAGCTCAGAAACGGCAGCGCCGTGTGATCGTCCTTGCCAGTGGAAGCCTGTCCGTCCGCCGTCCGATGGGTCACGTTCCCCCCACAACGGACCATTGGATGGGCCGTCCGCGAGGTCTAGTTTCCAGAATTCATTGGAAATCTCGGACCGGGAACATGGACGGGTCGATGCCAGTGGCGTGACAGATGGGGTGCAGCGGCGACGCGGTACACGGAATTGAATCGACGAGGAGCGGCATGGCGTTTGAAGGGCTGATGGTGAGTGTGTCTGGCGTACGGGGAAGGGTTGGCGCCGGTCTGACACCGGAAGTCGTGGCGACCTTTGCTGCGGCCTTCGGCGCATGGGCCTCCCGCCACGGCGTGCGAACGGTCGTGGTCGGTCGTGACAGTCGCGTGTCGGGTGCCATGTTCACGCGCATCGTTCACGGTGCTCTGGAATCGGTGGGATGCACGGTGATTGACATCGGCATGGTGCCGACGCCCACCATTCAACTGGCGGTTGAACACCACCACGCGGCCGGCGGCCTCGGGATCACCGCCAGCCACAACCCCATCGAGTGGAACGCGCTCAAGTTCATCGGGCCTTCGGGGCTCTTCCTTTCGGCGGACGAAGGGGCAGCGATGCGGGCCATCATGGACGCGGGTGTGCCCCGCGCGACGTGGGACCGGCTCGGCGAAATCATCAGCGATTCGGGCGCGATCCGTCGTCATCTTGATCAACTGCTTGCTCTGCCGTACCTCAACGTTGCGGGCATCCGTGCACGCCGCTTTCGGGTCGCGCTGGATTGCTGTCACGGTGCAGGAGCAGTTATCATGCCGCAGTTGCTGACAGAGCTGGGCTGCGAGGTGTTCGCGATCAACATGGAACCCGATGGCCGATTCCATCGTCCGCCCGAACCGGTGGCGGAGAATCTCGGGGAGTTGTCGGCGCTGGTGCGCAATGTGAACGCCGATGTCGGCTTCGCCACCGATCCTGATGTCGATCGACTCGCGTTGGTGCTCGATGACGGGAACGCCCCCGGTGAAGACTACACGCTGGCATTTGCGGCGCGCACGGTGCTGCGCCATCGGCCAGGTCCTGTGGTGACGAATCTCTCCACCAGCAAAGTGGTTGCCGATGCGGCGGCTGAGGCTGGCGTGCCGTTTCACTTCGCCAAGGTGGGTGAGGTGAATGTCGCGCTCACGATGCGCGACGTGGGTGCAACCATTGGTGGGGAAGGCAACGGCGGGGTGATTCTTCCCGAAATGCACCTTGGGCGCGATGCGCCGGTTGGTGCGGCGCTGCTGTTGCAACTCATGCTCGAGGAGGAGCGTCCGCTCTCGGCACTCCGCGACGAGAAACCACGTTACGTCATTGTGAAGGATAAGTTGGACCGCCCGAACGTTTCACTGGACGCGGTGTACGCTGCGCTGCGCGCGGCGTTTCCGGATGCGACCGCGGACATGCGGGATGGCCTTCGGCTGGATTGGACCGATCGCTGGGTGCATCTCCGTCCGTCGGGGACGGAGCCGATTGTTCGAGTGATCGCCGAAGCACCCGCCGAGGCGGATGCGCGGCGACTGATTGCACAGGCGCGCCAACCGTTGGCCGATCTGGCCACGGGCGCCTGACCGACGTACGCAAGATCCCCCAGACCTACCCTACCATGTGCGGAATCGTTGGATATGTCGGCGACAAGATCGCGACCCCTGTTCTGATCGACGGACTCAAGCGCCTCGAATATCGCGGCTACGATTCGGCCGGCGTGGCGGTCATGAATGGCAAGGGCGTCGAAACACGAAAGGCGGCGGGCAAGATCTCGCGTCTGGAATCGGTGATTGACGCCAGTCCGCCGCTTGGCACGCTCGGCATCGGGCATACGCGTTGGGCCACGCACGGCCCACCAACGGTCGGGAATGCGCATCCGCATGTGAGCACCGATCGCTCGATCGCCGTCGTGCACAACGGCATCATCGAGAACGCGACGGTGCTCAAGGCCGGTCTCGAGGCGCGGGGCTTTGTCTTCACGTCGGATACCGACACGGAAGTGCTTGCCCATCTGATCGAGGCGGCGTACGCCGGCAACCTTGAGGCGGCCGTTATCGAGGCATTGCGCCAGGTGGAAGGCACCTACGGCATCGCCGTCATCTCCAGCAAGGAGAAGGACAAGATCGTTGCGGCCCGCAAGGGCAGTCCGTTGCTCGTGGGTTTGGGCGACGGCGAGTTCTTTATCGCGTCCGACGCATCGGCGATTCTCGCGTATACCCGCAACGTGGTGTATCTCGACGACGGCGACGTGGCCGTGATCACGCGTGATGGTTACAAAGTGCTCGATCTCGACTCCGTCCTTCTCGACAAGCCCGTTTCGCGGATTGACTGGGACCTCGAACAGATCGAGCGCGGCGGATACCCGCACTTCATGCTCAAGGAGATCTTCGAGCAGCCCACAACGGTGGAAAACACCATGCGGGGGCGCCTCATTCTCGAGGAAGGCTTCTCGAAGCTGGGCGGTCTCAACATCTCGAAGGAGGACCTGCTCAAAGTCGACAACATCATCATTACGGCGTGCGGCACCAGCTGGCACTCGGCGTTGATCGGCGAAATGATGATCGAGGAGTTGTGCCGTATTCCGGTGGAAGTGGAGTACGCATCGGAGTTCCGGTATCGCAACCCGATCGTGACGCCAACCACGTTGTGCATCGTCATTTCGCAGTCGGGTGAAACGGCGGATACCTTGGCCGCCATGCGCGAAGCCAAGCGACGCGGTGCGCGCACCCTGGGCCTCGTGAATGTGGTCGGTTCAACCATCGCGCGGGAAGATGACGGTGGGATCTATCTGCATGCCGGTCCGGAAATCGGCGTCGCGTCCACGAAGGCATTCAGCAGTCAGGTGGTCGCGTTGGCGCTCTTTACGCTCAAGCTGGCCCGTTTGCGCAATTTGTCGGTGGCCCGAGGTCGGGAAATCGCACAGGCGCTGGCCAGGCTGCCGGAGCAGATCCAGTCAATTCTTGATCGGGCCGAAGAAGTGGAAGCGCTGGCGGAGGAGTTCAAGCGGGCAACGAATTTTCTCTATCTCGGTCGCGGCTACAACTTCCCGGCGGCGCTTGAGGGTGCGCTCAAGCTCAAAGAAATCAGCTACATCCATGCCGAGGGGTACCCCGCGGCGGAGATGAAGCATGGACCCATCGCGCTCATCGATGAAATGATGCCGGTGGTATGCATTGCGCCCCACGATTCGGTGTTTGAAAAGATCACATCGAACATTCAGGAAGTGAAAGCCCGGAAGGGCACGATCATCGCCATCACCACCCGTGACGAGCCATCGCTGGCCGGGAAGCTGGACTACGAGTTTCGCATTCCGGAAACGATCGATCTGCTTACACCGATTCTGGCCAGTGTGCCACTGCAGTTGCTGGCGTACTACATCGCCGTGAAACGTGGATGCAATGTCGATCAGCCGAGGAATTTGGCCAAATCGGTTACGGTGGAGTAGGCGGTGACGAGGGTTTAAGACGGGAGACGGGAGACGGGAGACGTCCCGATGGCAACCAATGCGCTTGCCGATCGGACGTCTCCCGTCTTCATTCTTCCGTCTCCCGTCTTAAAACCAACTGCACCTTCCGCCCGCGACCATGCCCGAGTTGCCCGACATCACGGTGTATCGCGAGCGCCTCGAGGCGTACGTCGTTGGGCGCGCGTTGCAGGGTGTACGGGTGCTCAACCCCTTCGTCCTGCGCTCCGTAGCGCCGCCCGTGTCGGCGGTGGCGGGTTTGCAGGTGCTCGGGGCTCGCACCATCGGTAAGCGACTGGTGCTGGCGCTCGAGCGCGATCACTTTCTGGTGATTCACCTGATGATTGCGGGACGGTTGCGCTGGCGTGCACCGGGCAAGTCGTTGCCGGGGAAACTGGCCGTTGCGGCGTTCGACTTTGCGCATGGCACACTGTACCTGTCGGAGGCAGGATCCAAACGTCGGGCCTCGCTGCACATCGTCGAGGGAGCGTCTGCCTTGGCGCAATTCGATCGCGGCGGTATTGATCCCATGCGGGCGTCGGTTGTGGAGTATGCCGACGCTCTGCGTCGCGAGAATCACACCGTGAAGCGCTCGCTCACCGATCCTCGACTGTTCAGCGGCATCGGCAACGCGTACTCGGATGAGGTGCTGCACGCGGCCCGACTGTCGCCGATGCGGCTGACCAGCAAGCTCTCCGATGACGAGATTGCAATCCTGCGCACCGCCACGCAGGTCACGCTTACGGCCTGGACTGATCGACTACGCGCCGCCACCGGCGAGGGATTCCCTGAAACCGTCACCGCCTTTCACGAGGCCATGGCGGTGCACGGTCGCTACGGTCTTCCGTGCCCGGTGTGCGCCTTGCCCGTGCAGCGCATTCGCTACGCTGACAACGAAACCAACTACTGCGTTGGCTGCCAGACCGGAGGGCGAGTTCTGGCCGATCGCGCGCTCTCGCGACTGCTGAAGAGCGATTTTCCGCGGACGCTCGAAGAACTTGAGGGGTAGATCGATTATTGTTCAGGGATGACTGACGCTGTATCCACCACCGCTGAATCGGCCCTCGCCCGCGAAATTATCCGTCGCCGTACCTTCGCGATCATTTCACATCCCGACGCCGGCAAGACCACGCTCACGGAAAAACTGCTGTTGTATGGCGGTGCAATCCATCTGGCCGGTTCGGTCAAGGCGCGGCGCGCGACCCGTCATGCCACGTCGGACTGGATGAAGCTCGAACAGGAGCGCGGAATTTCCGTGACGTCATCGGTGCTGCAGTTCGAGTACCTGGGGTATCAGCTCAACCTGCTGGATACGCCGGGCCATGAAGACTTCTCGGAAGACACCTATCGCACGCTGGTGGCGGCCGACAGTGCCATCATGCTGTTGGACAATCGCAAGGGTGTCGAAGAGCGCACGCGGCAGCTGTTCGATGTGTGCAAGCTGCGGCGCACGCCGATCTTTACGCTCGTGAACAAGTGCGACCGGTACGGCGAAGACCCGCTCAAGTTGATTCAGGACGTCGAGTCCGATCTGTCGATCGATTGTTACGCGGCGACGTGGCCGGTGTTCGACAATGATATTTTCGTCGGCGTGTATGATCGCCTCACGCGTGAAGTGCATCTCTTCGAGCGCAGCGGCGATCGTGGCGCGTCGCGGGCCGACGAGACCATCGTCGGCATCGATGACCCAACGCTGGTCGACACGATGGGCGCGAGTGCGTTCGATCGCCTGATGACGGATATCGAGCTGCTCGATGCCGCCGGGCACCTGTACGAACACGCGCGCGTCATCGACGGCACACTGACACCGGTGTTTTTCGGGTCAGCGCTCACCAACTTCGGGATCGAACCATTTCTCCGCGAATTTCTGGAACTGGCGCCGTCGCCCGGGCCGCGCGAATCCACCGTCGGACCGGTAGCGCCCGATGGCAACGACTTTACCGGTTTCGTGTTCAAGATCCAGGCGAACATGGATCCCAAGCATCGCGACCGCATTGCCTTTGTGCGCATCGTGTCGGGACATTTCGAAGCCAACATGCAGGTGCTGCATCAGCGCAGCGGCAAGCCCATTCGCCTGGCGGCGCCTCAGCAGTTCATGGCCCGCGATCGCGTAGCCATTGAGGAGGCATGGCCGGGTGACGTGATCGGGATCATGGATCGTGGCACCCTGCGCATTGGTGACACGCTCGGCGGCGACGGCACGATGGAGTTTCAGGGAATCCCGCGCTTCCCGCCCGAACATTTCGCGCGCGCCGTGCCGGCCGATCCGCTCAAGCGCAAGCAGTTCGACAGTGGCTTGCGTCAACTCACCGAGGAAGGCGCCGCGCAGGTGTTCTACGCGGAAACGTCAACCGGCTCACAGCCCATCGTTGGCGCGGTCGGGCAGCTGCAATTCGACGTGATGGCCTTTCGCCTTGAGCACGAATACGCCGCACCGTGCACGTTCGAAAAAATGACGTACCGCTGGCCGCGCTGGCTCACTGGGCCAAAAGCTGACGTGGAGCGCGTGGCGAATGGCCAAGGGCGGCTTCAGCTGTACGACCACAAAGGCAATGTGGTCGTCCTCTTTCAGGATGCGTGGGCACTCCGTCGCGCCCTGCAACATGAAACCAGCGTGACGTTTCACGAGACAGCAGTTTGACAGAGTAGGAAGTCAGCAGTCGGAAGTCGGGAGTACTCATTACAGAGTACTCAGTACTCTTCTGAAGTACTGAGTACTTGTTTGAGGTACTGAGTACTCGTTTGAAGTACTGAGTACTCAGTTCATCGTACTCCCGACTTCCTACTTCCGACTTCCTACTCAGTTCAAACCTGTTTCGCGATCTCGATCTGCCGCCCCACATGGCCGATCACGAATCCGCCGTCATCGGACGACGTGAAGTAGATGCGCAATCCGGTGTCGGGATTGCTCCCGCGCCGCAACTGTTCGGGGCACTCGATCTCAGACGAACCGTCGGGAAACACGTACGGGGTCTTGTATGCCGAATCGGTGGATCCGGGTGTGTAATCAACGCCAAGATCTGCGAACACTTCCGTGAGGGGGCGACTGAGGGCGCGATCCTGGCGACGACGGCCTACCTCACCGAGGGTCTTGAGATACGACCACGCCGTGTCCGGGTCGGGAAACTCCGACTCCCGGGCCGACGCAAATGCGGTGGGAAGCAGGCGAAGCGCATCGGCGTACATGGCCTGCGCCCGTTCCACGGCTTCCAACACCGACTCTGGTGCGTCGCTGGCCGGTTTGGAGATTGGTTGGCGCTCCTTGAGCGCGGCCAACGTGGTGCGCAGAGCACGCGAGCGCGCCCGTTCGGCGTCGAGGTGCTGACGAGCCTCATTGAAGCGCTCGCGCACGCGCATCAATTCGCCTTCGGACTGTTTCAGCGCATCCTCGAAGTCGCGCACCAGTATCACGAGTTGGCCGCGATCGAGCTCCGAACCGGATTCGGCGGCGGCCAACGCGTTGGACGCATCGGGACGCTTACCGTAGGCGGCGGCGCGTTCGTCGCGCATGCGTTCGACGATCACTGAATCCGACATCGGCCGCTGCACCGACACCTCGGCCAATCGCTGCACCAGCCGACGGCGTTCGCCGGGCAGCGCCAAGGCGCGTGCCAGTACCAACGGGTGCTGGAACGGATCCGCCTCGAGATCGAAGCCCGGCAGGTATGCGCGCGCCGAACCCAGGAACACTGAACGGGCGTGACCGCCCACGGCATCGGACAGCGCGAAGGTATCGCTGTGCCGCAACATGAAGCACAAGCCAAGCCCGAACACCTCACTTGCAAACTGCTCGGGTGGCAACACGTAACCGCCGTCAGGCAGCTCCGTGAGCAGCAACACCGGCATTGTGCGCGCGGGGTCGCACAATACGAAACGTACGAACGCGTCCAGCGTACCGGCTTCGAGTTGCGTAGGAATGCGCTGCAGGGGACCGTCGCTCGATACCAAGGTGAATGGCGCATCGAGTTCCGAGAGCAACCGGGGCGGTCGAACCGGCGGTGGCGCACCGTTGCCGGCACCACCGTCGGTTCCCACGCGGATGTTGAGCTGCCGCTGAACACTGCCTGTGGCCGTCGTGGTCGTTACGTAGGTCACGTGGGTGGACCACTGCAGTCCGCGGTCGAGTGGATCAGGCGCGTGCACCACGATGTCGGCCAAGGCTGATCCGTTGTGTCGGAACGGCGCCCACCGCAAGATGCGCCCACCATCGAGCGTATGATTGGAGGGCGTGTCCCAACTCAGGGGCTGACTGGAATCCAGTCCAAGCCAAGCGATACACGCGTCGAGAAACGCGGAGTCAGCATTGGTGGCACTGCTGCGAGGCACCAAGTCGAAATGAAGCGCAAGTCGTGGATGCACGGTCGTGTTGATTGGCATTGATCGGCTCTTTCGTCGAAAACGAAAGAGTGCGAAACTGTTGGTCTATGCGAATTTTACTGCAACGGGTAAGTCGCGCCGAAGTGCGAATCCGCCCGGAAGATCGGGCTGCTGCGCCGCGGACTGCGGGACGCATCGCAAACGGATACGTGGTGCTGGTGGGCATCGCCCCGACCGATACAATGACCGAAGCGCGGTGGATGGCAGAAAAGATAACCTCATTGCGCCTGTTTCCAGATGTCCATGGTCGAATGAACAAAGACATTCGCGAACAGGGCGGATCGCTGCTCGTGGTCTCTCAGTTTACACTGTATGGCGATACACGAAAGGGCCGTCGGCCAAGTTTTGTCGGAGCGGCGCCTCCGGAAATGGCCAACCAGCTGTACGAGCGGTTCATCGCGATGCTCCGAGACATGCAGCACACGGTGCAAACGGGCGAGTTTGGCGCGCTCATGGATGTCGAACTGGTAAACGACGGTCCCGTAACGATTTGGCTGGAGCGCGATGCACCAGTGGGAGCGGGGTCTCCGATGCCAGCCGCGTGACGGTGAACGTTCCCAGAAAGCCGTCAGGACCGCCCAGCTGAACTGGCGGCGACCAACGCCCGTTCCAGATCCACGATGATATCGTCGACATGCTCGAGTCCCACGCTCACGCGCACGAGTCCGTCGGTGATGCCGACAGCGGCCCGTTCGACGCCTGAGAGCTTGCTGTGCGTGGTCGACGCCGGATGGGTGACGATGGTACGGGTGTCGCCGAGATTTGGCGAATGCGAACACATGATGACGCCGTCCAGGAATCGACGACCCGCCTCCAGCCCACCCTTCACGACGAGCACAACGATGCCGCCGCCCTGCGTCATCTGGCGGCGCGCCAGCAGGTGCTGAGGATGCGATGGCAGAAACGGATACCGCACCGATTCCAGCGCAGCGTGTCCTTCGAAGTGCTGGGCAACACGCAGCGCATTGGCACAATGCCGATCCATGCGGACCGCCAGTGTTTCAAGCGATTTGGAAAGCAGCCAGGCATTGAAGGCGCTCATGGCCGGTCCGGTGTGCCTGGCAAAAAAGCGACAGTCATCGATAAACCGCTGATCGCCCACGATGGCGCCGCCCAGCACGCGACCTTGCCCGTCCAGGTATTTGGTAGCGGAATGAATCGCCGCCGTTGCGCCGTAGTGCAGGGGACGCTGCAGGTACGGTGTGGCGAAGCAATTATCGACCACAAGATCAAGACCGCGTTCGCGGGCCAGCGCGCCAAGCCACTGCAGATCGACCAGTTCGAGTCCCGGATTGGAGGGTGTCTCGACGAACAGCATTCGCGTATTCTCACGAATCCCCCGAGTCCACCCGCCCGCATCCGTGCCGTCGACGTAGTCGCTCTGCACCCCCCAGCGGGGGAGCACGCGTGTGAAGAGCTGATGCGTAGAACCGAACACGGCGCGCGACGACAGCACGTGATCGCCGGCCGACAATCGCGACGCGAGCGCGGTAAACACGGCTGCCATTCCCGACGCGGTGGCGATCCCGTCCGCGCCCCCCTCCATCAAGCACAGCTTCCGCACGAACTCGTCGGTATTGGGGTTCGCATAGCGGCTGTAGACATTGCCGCTCACCTCATCGGCGAACAGGGCGCGCGCATGCTCCGCGTTGTCGAAGCGAAAGCTGGACGTCAGGTAGAGTGGTACGGAATGCTCGCGCTCGGGCGTGATGGGCGCCTGCGTGCGAATGGCGAGCGTCTCGAAGTGTGGGCTGTCAGGCATGAACCAGGCGAATGAGGTGCAGGGACGGTCGGCACCCCCATAAGTTAGTGGAATGTTACCTGCGAATCCCTTGTTTTCCGCCACGACGCCCCTGCGCGTGGTCCTCGCGTCGCAGTCTCCGCGTCGACGCGATCTCTTGACGCTGATCGGTATTCCGCATGAGGTGCGTCCCGCCGACGTCGACGAGACGGTACTGCCGGGCGAACTGCCAGCGCCACACTGCGAACGTCTGGCCCGGGCGAAAGCTGCTGCATTGGCGTCCACGGAAACCGATGCGTTGGTCATTGGCTCCGATACCATCGTCGTGATCGACGGTGATATTCTGGGCAAGCCGCGTTCGATCGATGAGGCCCGCGCGATGCTGGCGCGATTGGCCGGTCGCACGCACACCGTGCTCACCGCGGTCGCAGTTTCGTTTCGAGGGCGAACCGTGTCCGGCGTTGAATCGGTAGCCGTGACCTTTCGCGCGCTCGACGCCGACCAGATTGGCGCGTACGTCGCCACCGGCGAGCCGATGGACAAGGCCGGCGCGTACGGCATTCAGGGTTTTGGCGCGACCATCGTGGAGCGGATTGACGGCGACTATTTCGCTGTCATGGGGCTGGGTCTGGTCAAGCTGGTGGGACTGATGGCGGAACTGGGTGTGGAGTATCGGTTCGGCCCGCTGCGCACCCCGACGGGCGTCTAACCGGGCACCTGGTTCATATCGCCAGTGATGTTTCCAGACGATCGTCCGATCCCAAGTTTCTCCAGTCTCGCCGCAGCGTACAGCGCCCGCCATCGCACCAGCATCGCGTGTACATCGTTTACGGTGATGCGCGTCATGCGGTCCTTCCGGTAGCTCATGTCCAATGCGTAGTCCTCACCGGGATCGCCGTACGCATCGATAAGCAGATCCTTCGCGTAGTCGTACGGACCGACGCGCTTGGGGTTGGTGTATCCCATCAGGCCGATCACGGGTGTGCGCAGCGCCACGGCCAGATGCAGCGGTCCGGTATCGGGCGAGAGCGCGACCGCCGCTCCATCGAGAATGGCCGCCAGTGGGCGCAGACCGCTGCCCAATGCCGAATGGGCCATCGGCGCATCACGCAGAATGATCGCCTCGGCCGCACGCTCGCGCGCGGACTGTCCACCTACGAGAACCGGCTGCAGCCCAAACTCATCCCACAACAGATGACAGACGCGCGCCCAGCGCTCCGGCATCCAGTCCTTCTCCGCCTTGCTCGTGGCGATCACGATTGGCGCGATGGGTCGGTCGAACTGCGACAGGAACTGGTGCTGCCATTGACGCTCCTGTGTGTTCCAGGGACCCAGTGTCCACGCGGGCGGGGCGTGCGGCACGCCGAGGGCATCAAGGAATTCAAAGTACTGATCCTGTACGTGCTGGCCCTGGTGCGGCGGGATGCGGTGTGTCGTAAACAGCGCGTTCAGGTCGCGCGCTCGCGCCCGATCGAAACCCAGTTTGATCGGACTCCGCGTGAACGACGTGATGAGTCCGGCCTTGAAGTACACCTGCAGCGCGAGCACGACATCGAAATGCTGATCGGACAGCGCGCGACGCACGTCCCGGAATGCGCGCCACCCACGATGACGATCGAACGGAATGATCTCATCGATCAGGGGATGGCCCCGGACCAGCGCGGCGGGTCCGGGCTGCAGCACCCAGCTGATGGTGCTGGTCGGTGTGTGCGCCTTCAGCGCATGCACGAGGGGCATGACATGCACCGCATCACCCACGGCACTCATCATCACAATGGCGATGCGGTGGAGGCGGGCCGGTGGAAACGCCGATGCGGCAATGCGCCCGTCAGTCATCGCTGCGGATCGACGACGTCGACGCGAGCGCCGTGCGGGCAAACTGCTCCACCGTCGCATCGGTGATGTCGCACCCGAAGCGTGCCCGCCACTTTCGTATGGAGCGGGACAGTCGCGCCACATTCGCGTGCATGGTGTCCGCAGGCGTCAGGCCGGTGTGCAAGCGGACCACGTCGACATCGATCATCATGGCCGTTAAGTCGCCAGCCGACCCACGCGTGAGCAAGACATTCTTGACGTTGAGGTCGGGATGCACCACGCCGGCGGCCGCCAGGCGCACCAGCAAGGTATGCGTTGCCGCCAGTGCCTCGTTGCACCCAACGGCGGGAACAAGTCCGGCCACGATCATGCCGAGGTCGAACGCGTCGGCCACGAATCGCGAAATCACATCGACGCGACGGAAGCCAAAACCCGCACGGTACGTCGCGAATCCGAGCACGTCGGTGGTGGGAATGCCGATGGCGCGCAACGTGGCCGACGTGATGAATTCGCGCGCGGCGCGGCTGGTGCCGCGGAATCGATCGCCGGTGATGGGAGCGAGCAGACCGCCGTGCCAGGCGTGTCGTATCACCACCAGCCCACGCGAGTCGGGCAGCGCGGCGACAAACACGGGCGCACGGCCACGCAATGCCCGCGGCTGTGGCTGATCGGCCGCCCAGTCATAGAGCGTTCCGTGCGCGTCAATCAACGTCGCCAGCGTGTCGACGAGAGTTGGCACGGCGGACACTTCGGCACGCTTCAGAAAGCGAGTTTCGAGGACCGCCCCAACCGGGCGAGGCGCCTCGCCGACGTTCGCTTCCGTCGGGGAGCCCGGTGACCTCGTCACAGAGGGACCTCCCACACGCGCATCGCGGTTCCGGCGCGCCGTTCGGGTACAATATCCGTTCGCTCCGACACACTGGTATCGTGACCAAGTGCCTCGCGCAGGGTGTCGCTCACGAGGATTTCGTCGCCGCGCGCGAGCCCACACAGCTTGTTGGTGAGGTTCACCGTGTCACCGATAAGCGTGTACTCCAGACGGCGCGGCGAGCCGATATTCCCAACAAACGCGTCGCCGCAATGCACCGCGATACCGACGTGCAATTCGGGGCGGCCTTCGTCGCGCCAGCGCGCATTGAGCGTGTGTACGGCCAGACGCATCGCCTGCGCGGCACGCAGGGCGCGCGTCGCATCGTCAGGCCGCGGCGTCGGCGCTCCCCAGTACGCCAACAGCGCGTCGCCGATGAACTTGTCGAGGGCGCCGTCGTGCTCGAACACGCACTCCACCATCGCGCCAAAGTACTCGTTGAGCTGTGCCGCCATGGCGAGTGGTGGGAGCGATTCTGCGATGGCGGTGAAACCTCGGATGTCACTGAACAGCACCACCACGTGCTGACGGTGGCCGCCCAACGCCATCGACCCGGCGGTTGACGCGATACGTTCCGCCAACTGCGGAGAAAAGTAGCGCTCAAAGTTTGCGCGGACGTGCGCGGCGTGTTGGAGGCGTGAGGTCGCTGCCTCACGCTCGACTGCGGCCGACGCAATTCCGGCAAAGGCCACGAGAAAATGCAGATCGTCGTCGGTGAACGCGCTGGGGCTGCGCAAATTGTCGACGTACACCACGCCAAGCGTCAGGTGAGCGTCACCAATAAGGGGTGCAGCCATCGCCGACCGGACGGCCTGTTGGGACACCGAGTCGCCAGCGGTGCGGATGTCTTCGCGCGCGTCGTGCGTGAGCAGGGCGACCTGTCGTTCAGCGACCCCGTTGACGATGGCGCGAGGAACCGTTCGCGCAACGTCGCCGCCGTGCGCGTCGCGCGCGAGGCGAATTTCCATGTCGCCCTGTGCATCGCGCAGCAGCACCGCCACACGGTCTGCGGTGAACGCACCGAACAGATCATCGACAATGATGGGCAACAACTGCTCGACGCTGGTGAGTCCGCCCAATCGCTGCGCCAACGTGACCAACTTGGCCAACCGCTGACCGGCGACTTCGGCGACCGCGACGTCACGGGATGGCACGGCGCGCTCGACGACCACCGTCGCGGAGCCATCGAGCGCCGAACCGGCGACGGTCGGTCGTTTCCGGGCCTCCGCCTCTTCGAGCAGGATGAACGCGACCGTGCCAAACGCAATGACATCACCGGCGCGCGCATCCGCCCGCACCACTCGCGTCCCGTTGACCCAGGTACCGTTCCGTGAGTCGAGGTCGGTGATCGCAACACGTTTCGCCGCCGCACGCAGCTCGGAGTGCCGACGCGACACACCGGGATCGAGTATCGGAATCTCGCAGGTGATGTCACGACCGGCCACCACCGTGGCATCGCGCTCCAACGCAAACCGTCGGTCGCCGGCCGTCGAAATCAGCACGAATGGCATGGTCAGAGGGTCTCGGACACGGGTGCCGCCGCCAACTGGGCGGCACGAACACGCCCGATCGCCGTGAGGAGCGCACGCGCCTTGTTTTCGGTCTCCTCCCACTCCCGTTCCGGCACGGAGTCGTGCACGATCCCACCACCGGCTTGCACCGACGCTACGCCATCGGCGATCACGCAGGTGCGGATGGTGATGGCGAGGTCCATGCGTGTATCCCCGGCGCCGATAAAGCCGAGGGCACCCGCGTACGGGCCACGGCGCTCGGGTTCGAGCTCGTCGATGATTTCCATCGCACGGACCTTGGGTGCCCCGGTCATGGTACCGGCGGGGAAAACGGCGCGGAAGGCATCCAGCGCACTGGAACCGTCCGACAGTTCGCCTTCCACCTGACTGACAATATGAAACACATGCGAATAACGCTCGATGGTCATGAGGTCGGTGACGCGCACGGTGCCATAACGCGCGAGACGACCCACATCGTTGCGTCCCAGGTCAACGAGCATCACATGCTCCGCGCGTTCCTTCTCGTCGGCAAGCAACTCGGCGGCGAGCGCCTGATCCTCATCGGCGGTTCGTCCGCGCGGACGCGTGCCGGCGATGGGGCGCACAGTGATACGTCCGTCGGCAACACGCACCAGTAATTCGGGCGAACTGCCCACCAACTCCAGACCGTCCAGTACCAGATGGTACATGTACGGCGACGGATTGAGTGCGCGGAGCGCGCGATACAGCGACGTCGGACTGAAATCGAGGAGCAGCTCCATACGACGCGCCAGCAATACCTGAAACACGTCGCCAGCCAGAATGTATTCCTTGATGCGAGCGACATCCTGCTGGAAGGCCTCGCGTGAGTAGCGTGACGTTGGCACGGCCGCCGGAGCGGTGGCGTCGAGGGAGAGCGGTTCCAGCACGTCCGGGCCATGCAACCGGGCCGTGGTGTCGTCGAGGGTCGCGACGGCGCGCTGGAATTGTTGATGCAGGTACGCGTCGGTCGCGTTTCCCGGAACCGGCACGGACACGATCACCCGCGCCTGACCGCGCCAGTTGTCGATGACCACCAACGCATCGGTGAAAACAAAACACGCATCCGGTGCATTGAGTGTGCGCGGCGGTGCGTGTGGCAGCCGCTCAATATGCCGCACCACGTCGTACGCAAAGAAACCAACCGCGCCGCTCCAGAACGGACCGAGATCCGGGGCGTCGACCGGTCGCATGTCGCGTACAATGTTGCGCAAATCCACGATGGGATCGAGCGGTGTGCGCGCACCGTGCCAGCCGCGTTCCGGATTCCAGTCCTCAATGACGCCATCCCGGAGGCGCCACGCGCCGCGAGGCTCGGTGCCGAGGTAAGTATAGCGCGCCCACGTCTCACCACCGGCCGGTGCGGATTCCAACAGGAATCCGAATGGCCCGCGACGCAGCTTGGCGTACGCCGCTACCGGAGTACACTGGTCGAGCAGGCAGTCACGCCAGACGGGCACCAACCCGCCATTGGAGCGGCAGGGCGCGGCGCGCGCCAGAAAGTCGACAAAGGTGGTCACGGGCGATGAGACAAGAGGACCACGGGTCGGGAGGTGTTCGGCAAGGCGGCGCGGCCGTCAGCAAGTTCGCTCCCGTACTCGCACTGAGGCAAGCGCACCGGTAGCATTGGCCCATGCGATCACTCGACGGCCGTACCACGCGAATTGATACCGGGGTAGTGGATGTTGTCGTCCTCGCGCCTGCGCCGGTTGTGACGAGGGTGGGGCCGCGAAGCGGCCGCGGTGATCCATGGCGTGTGCTGACCCTGCGCCGTGCGCCCGGTGTTCGCTGTACCGGCGCTTGGGAACTCGTTCACGGCAGTATCGGAGCCGGTGAACGGCCGGCCGACGCGGCGCGGCGTGAGGTCCGGGAGGAGACCGGTCTGGCCGTCGAACGGCTGTACAACCTTACCGTGAACCCGTTCTACCTTCACCAGAGCGACACCGTACAGTTGGCAATTGTTTTTGCCGCAGTCGTGACGGCCGACGCCGACGTGGTGCTGGGATTCGAGCACGACGACAGCGCGTGGCGTTCGCCGGGCGCTGCGGCGAAAATGCTGGCCTGGCCGCGTGAACATCAAGCTGTTCGCTACGCCATGCATCTGCTACGCAGTGGAGACGCGGGCGCCGCTGAGGACGTACTGCGGGTGTACTGAGTACTCTGTTAATGAGTACTGCCGACTGCCGACTTCCTACTTCCTACTCTTTACAGTGGTCCCAGCGGCGCGACTGCGTACCAGGGCGCGCTCGCGCTCGATTGCCTGCAACACGCGACCCCAGTCGGTGACACTGGGTGTGCCCTCCATCATCGCCGTCGTGGGCTGGTTCACGTCGATCTGTCCATCAAACACGAATAAGGCCCACTGTATTTCTCGCTGACGCAGTCGGTATTGACCGAATCCTGCACTGAGTGGAATCACATCCAGCGGACGGAAATCCCGGCCGGTATTGCTGATGATGAATTCCTGCGGCGAAAAACGTGTCTCGCCTTGCTCGAGCGCAAAAAAACTGACGTACCAGAGCGAGTAGGATGGCAGGCGATTGCGTTCTTTTACCGCGAGCAGGGCTTGCTGTTTGCTGGAGACGACGTCACGCAGTGCCCGATACGAGTCGGGAGCGAGCAGGCGAATGATGCGTTCGTCCAACGGGATGGCCTTAACCTGCAGCCCGGACGATGGCGCTACTTTGAGCGCAATGTCGTCCTGCTTGAGTGAGCCGAAGCCAGCCGGCACGAAATTCGGGTCGAGCGTGTCGCCTGCGGTTCCCGCCTGTCCAGCTGGGGGCACCTGAGCGGTTGCCGATTGGCCCGACGCACACGCGACCGTGAACACCAGCACGGCAAGCCATTGCAGTTTACCCAGCGCGGTTCGCATTGAGCGCCTCCTGGCTAAAGTCATGAGTGCTGGTCATACGAGACCTTCGACGGCAAACCCGGCTGCGCCAACAGGACCATCAGCGCTGCGGCGAGTTCATCGCGACCACGGCCGGTGGTGGCACTGAACGCCACAATCTGGTCAGCATCCGCGCCGACGGCTGTGGCCAACGCCGCAATCCGCGCGGCGACGTCTGCAGCAGGCAGTTTGTCCACTTTGGTGGCGGCCAGAATGGTTGGTACCCCCAGATCCGCCAGGAAATCCAACATCACCCGGTCGTCGTTGGTGGGATAACGTCGGACGTCCAGCAGCAACACCACGCCGCGCAAGTGACTGCTCTCCGACAAATACCCCTCAATCAGGGGTTGCCACTCGGCCTTTCGTGCTTTCGAAATGCGGGCGTACCCATATCCCGGCAAATCCGCCAGCACAAAGGTGCGGTTGACGTTGAAAAAGTGTATCTCGCGCGTGCGTCCGGGGGTATTGCTGACCCGCGCAAACGACTTGCGGCGCATCAGACGGTTGAGCAACGACGACTTTCCGACATTCGAGCGTCCGGCAAACGCGATTTCCGGAAGCACATTCTCAGGCTTCCATCCTTCCTTTGTCGCCATCGGCCCAAGGTATTCCAGGTATCGAATGACGAGCGGATCGTCGGTCACGTCGGTCGGTCCGGACGGTCAACAACCGTAGTGACGTCGATGCGATGTACCGCGATCGGCGTGCGGAGTGCAAGCGCCAGCACCTCGTCCATGGTGCGCACGGGGTGCCAAGTGATGGCGGCCCGTACGTTCTCAGGCAGTTCGGCAAGGTCCTTGTAATTGCCGTGCGGCACGATCACATGCGCAATGTGATAGCGGTGTGCTGCCACGGCTTTCTCCCGCAGTCCGCCAATGGGCAGGACGCGCCCACGCAATGTCACTTCGCCCGTCATCGCCACGTCGCCACGAACCGGAATACCAGTGAGGGCACTGGCAAGGGCAGTCGCCATGGCAATGCCGGCCGACGGACCGTCTTTCGGTGTCGCTCCTGAGGGCAAGTGCACATGAATATCGCGGGTGCGATGAAAGTCGGGCGCGAGCCCCAGCTGTGGTGCGCGCGAGCGCAAGAAGCTCAGGGCCGCCGCCGCCGACTCCTTGATCACATCG
Organism: Gemmatimonadaceae bacterium; assembly: GCA_031370885.1. GTDB lineage: Bacteria > Gemmatimonadota > Gemmatimonadetes > Gemmatimonadales > Gemmatimonadaceae > Gemmatimonas. The sequence continues at coordinate 31,875 of JANMRE010000296.1, read as the reverse complement.
CCCAGTGTGCCGGTCAACTGCAGTCGCCCACGACCCGGAACCACGCTCACTTCGATCTCCATCAATTCACCGCCCACGCTCGTGTAGGCGAGCCCTGCGGCCACACCAACCTGATCGATCAGCAACAACTCATCTGGATCATGCGGTGCGGGACCGAGCATACCAGGCAAGTCGTCACGGCTGATCACGGTAACGCCCGCGACTTTGCTGCCGGCTGTCGACCCGCTTAACGAGTGACGGGCAATTTTTCGCGCCAAACGCCCCACCCGACGTTCGAGGTCGCGGACACCGGCTTCCTTGGTCCACCCGCGAATTACGGCCGTCAGCACCTCGGGCGCAATCTCCACCAGATCAGGGCTGATGCCATGCGCCGTGAGTTGGCGCGGCAGCAGGAATCGACGCGCGATGGCGAGTTTTTCCGGTTCGAGATAGCCGGGAAGCCGGATGATCTCCATGCGATCGCGCAGCGCCTCCGGGATCGACCCGATGGTGTTTGCGGTGGTGATGAACAGCACCTGAGACAGGTCGTAGTCCACCTCCAGATAGTGATCGTTGAACGCGTGATGCTGTTCGGGATCGAGCACTTCCAGCAGCGCGGACGCAGGATCGCCGCGCCAGTCGCTGCCCAGCTTATCAACTTCGTCCAGCAAGATGACCGGGTTAACCGTCTCCGCCCGCCGCATGGCCTGAAGGATGCGACCGGGCATGGCCCCGATGTACGTGCGCCGGTGTCCGCGGATCTCCGCTTCGTCGCGCACGCCGCCGAGCGCCATCCGCACAAACCGACGGCCGAGAGCCTGCGCAATGGAACGACCCAACGACGTTTTGCCCACGCCAGGGGGGCCCACCAAACAGAGTATGGGTCCGCGAATCGCGCCGACTTTTCCCAACACGGCGATGTAGTCGAGGATGCGGTCTTTCACTTCCTCAAGGCCATAATGATCGCCGTCCAACACCGTGCGCGCGTGCTCGAGATCAATGGTGTCGTCGCTGCGCGCGGTCCACGGCAGGCCGAGGACCCAATCCAGCCAGCCACGGGCAACCGCAGCATCAGGTGACATCGGCGATGTGCGTCGCAGCTTGCGCAGTTCGCGCTGGGCGCGCAGGGCGATCGGTTCAGGCAAGCCCCGCGCGGTGATCTGGCGGGTCATCTCTTCGCTTTCGTCGCCCTCGTCCTGGCCCAGCTCCCGATGAATCGCCCGCAGTTGCTCCTGAAGGAAAAACTCTCGCTGATTCTGGAACAGCGAGCCGCGCACCTGCTCGTCGATCTTTCGCTCAAGCTTCAGTAATTCGATCTCGCTGCCCAGGATCTGCACGAGGCGATCGCTCAACGCATCGAGCGTGGGCGATTCGAGGAGATGCTGTCGTTGCTCGATGGTAACCTGCAGATGCGCGGCAATGCCAAACGCCACCCGCTCCTCGTCATCCAATCCCTGCAACAGGCCGACCACCTCCGGAGGAAGTCGACGCTGGAGCCCCGCATACTCTTCGAACAGCGTCATCGCGTGACGCACACGGGCGTGCGTTGTTTCGTTGGCGGTGTTCTCGAGTGGGAAAGGAGCGACCGTGGCTTCGAACAACGGGCTGCCCTTCGCGGTTGCAAAACGCCGCACTTTCACCCGCGTCAGTCCTTCGATCAGGATCTTGGTGGTGCCACCCGTCAGTCGGGTCACCTGCTGCAGACGTCCCACGACACCGATGCGATGCAGATCGGCGGCGGTTGGTGTGTGCACGTCCGCCGAGCGTTGGGTGACGATCAGCAGTTCCTTCGATCCCTCCCCTCCAGTGGCCTCGGCGACGGCAGCGAGCGAACCGGCACGGCCAATAAGCAGGGGCATGGCGACGTGGGGGAACAGGACCACGTCACGAAGCGGCAGGACCGGCAGGCGCTCACGGGTGCGCTTCGGACCGATCGTCGGGGCGCGACGGGGACTCAGGCTTCCTTCTTCTGTCGCTTGGGCGCGATTTCGAGAAGCGGCGCACCGCCGTGCTGCACCGACGCTTCCGTCACCCTGACCTCGACGACATCGTCACGGGTGGGCAAGTCGAACATTGTGTCGAGTAACGTTTCTTCGAGGATGGCCCGCAATCCACGGGCGCCTGTTCCACGTTTGAGCGCTCTGGCGGCAATCGCACGTAACGCGGTTTCCTCGAAGGTGATCTTCACGTCTTCGAGGTCAAACAGCCGCTGGTACTGTTTGGTGAGCGCGTTTTTCGGCTCTTTGAGGATTTGTACCAACGTATCTTCGTCAAGCGCTTCGAGCGGCACACACACCGGTAGTCGACCCACGAGTTCGGGGATAATGCCGAACCGGAGCAGGTCATCGGGCTCGACCTCGGCAAACGGCGTCTTGGCAGTGGTCTGTTTGATGGGCGTCACCTTGCCATCGCCTTTCTCGTCGCCGAATCCGATCTGGCGTCGTCCGGTGCGCGCCTCAATGATTTTTTCGAGGCCATCGAACGCACCACCGCAGATGAACAGAATGTCCTTCGTGTTGATCTGGATGTACTCCTGCTGTGGATGCTTGCGACCACCCTGCGGGGGAACGCTGGCCACGGTGCCCTCGAGAATCTTGAGCAGCGCCTGCTGCACACCCTCACCCGACACGTCGCGCGTGATGGACGGATTCTCGGACTTGCGGGCGATCTTGTCGATTTCGTCGATGTACACAATGCCGCGCTCGCATTCGGCGACGTTGAAGTCACCCGCCTGCAGCAAGCGCACGAGAATGTTCTCTACGTCTTCACCGACGTAGCCGGCTTCGGTAAGTGTGGTGGCATCGGCGATGGTAAACGGCACATCGAGAATGCGAGCGAGCGTTTGCGCCAAGAGCGTTTTGCCGACACCGGTGGGGCCGATCAGCAGGATGTTCGACTTATCCAACTCGACATCGTCTTCGCGTGCCGAACTGGCGGCATTGATGCGCTTGTAGTGGTTGTAGACGGCCACGGCGAGCGCCTTCTTGGCAAGCTCCTGCCCAATCACGTACTGGTCGAGAATACCCTTGATCTCGCGCGGTGTGGGAACCTGGGTGATCGCTTCCGCGACCTCCCGATCTTCGTCCTCCGCCAGGATCTCGTTGCAGAGCGCAATGCACTCGTTGCAGATGTAGACCGAGGGTCCGGAGATGAACTTCCGGACCGCGTCCTTGGATTTTCCGCAGAATGAGCAGCGCAGGTGCTTGTCGTGGGACATGTCGATCCAAGCGGGTGGGTAGGGCAGGCCGAGCGGACTGCTCCTCTCGTAGTTAACTCAACCGGACGGGCAGGGTCAAGCGAACGCAGGCTCCAAGGCGAGCTGGCACCGGTGCCGACAACATGCGAGTCTCGGCAGGGACAGGGGAAACCGACACCCGACGAAGCGACTACCGTTACCGTGGTGGCCCCAACGGACCTCCTTATCGGGGGGTTCGATGTGAAAGCGGCCAGAGACTGTCCCTGGCCGCTTCATACCCGGAATCCTGCCAACCGTTCAGCGTGCCACGGTCGTCAGTTCGGCCTGGTGCGAAATCACGATGTCGACCAGCCCGTACACCTTGGCCTCTTCGGCAGACATGAACCGATCGCGATCGGTGTCGCGCTCGACCTGCTCGACCTCACGACCACTGTGCTTGGCCATCAATTCGTTCATCTTCGAGCGCAGATACAGGATCTCCCGCGCCTGGATTTCGATATCCGAGGCCGAGCCGCCGCCGCCATTCTGGGACGGCTGGTGAATCATGATGCGTGAGTGTGGCAACGCGCTGCGTTTGCCGGCCGCACCGGCACACAACAGAAACGCGCCCATGCTGGCGGCCATCCCCATGCACGTGGTGTACACCGGCGCCTTGATGAATTGCATGGTGTCGTACATCGCGAGTCCCGCCGACACACTGCCGCCGGGAGAATTGATGTACAGATGGATGGGCTTCTCCGGATTGTCGGCATCCAGGAAGAGCATCTGCGCGATGATGATGTTGGCGACGTCGTCATTGATGGGCGAGCCCAGGAACACGATGCGATCCATCAGCAGTCGCGAGAAAATGTCGTACGTTCGTTCGCCGCGGCTGGACCGCTCGATGATGTACGGCATGTAGATCGATGCCATGTAACGCCTCAACTGGTCGGAAGGAGTGAGAGGACGAACCGTTATGCCGACAACTGGTTGCGCTCGAGCAACCACGTGAACACGCGCTCTTCGGTGGCTTCGCGTTCGATCTCCGGCAAGCGGCCGGCCTTTTGAAGTTGCGCGTACACTTGCCCGGGATCCACGTTCCGCGCCTTGGCCATTGCTTCGATGCGACGGTCGACATCAGCCGCGGTGGACGTGAGCGACTCACGTTCGGCAAGCGTGTCGATGATCAGGTCGCGACGCACCTGCTTTTCCGCCATCGGGCGGAATTCCACGGCGAAACGCTGTTTCTCCGCGTCGGGCACCCCGTACATCTGCATGTAGCCTTCGATCAGTTGGTTCACCCAGCTGTTCGGTACCTCGAACGCATTGGCCTCGGCAATCTTTTCAATGAGCTGGCCACGCACGTCCGCGTCGGCCTCGCGTTTTGCGTTTTCCCCCAAGTCCACGCGCACGGCGGCGCGCAACGCCTCGAGCGTGTCGAAGTCGCCAACTTCACGCGCGAACGCATCGTCGAGGGCGGGACGCGACTTCCGCTTCACGTCAGTCACCATCACGCGGGCGTTCTTGGTGGTCCCGCGCTGCGCCTCGTCGGGAAAATCGTGGGGCCAGCGCACAGGCCGTTCAATGGTTTGACCGGGGTCGGCCTCCATGATGAGTTCTTCGATTCCGGCAATCGCCTGTCCGCCGCCCAGCACGAGGCGGAACTCACGACCTTCGGGCATCGTGCCGTCGGCGTCAGCCGTGGAGAGCATCACGGTGACCATGTCACCCGGCGCCGGCTTCTCGTCAACCGGAGACCAGTCCCCCTTCTGTTCGCGGAGCTTTTCGATTTGGTCTTCGATGAGATCATCGGTCACGATGGATTCATGACGCGCGATGGCGAATCCGTCGATATGGGCCAGCGTGAGTTCTGGACGCACCTCGCAGTGCAACTCGAACTCCAGCGGTTGACCGGGCTCGGACTTGAGGCTGTGCACGTGAGGCTGCGAGGCCAGCTTGAGGCTCTGCCGCTCAATGGCCTCCTTGAAGGCCTCGTTGATCACGAGTTCGATGGCTTCCTGTCGAATCGCTTCGGCGAATTTCTTGCGAACCAATAGCGGAGGCGCTTTTCCCAGGCGGAAGCCGGGCAAGCTTACCTTGGCGGCGTACTTCCGGGCGGCACGGTCTTCGTACGACGCGACCGTCTCAGTGGGCACCGAAATCTGCAGCCGACGTGAAATTCCGGTCTGCTCGGTGGGAGTAATGGTGATGTTCATTGGACAAACCTAAAACTGCGGCGAGGAGAACTGCAGCCTGCGGCCCTTACCGGCCGGCCCAATCATCTCGGCGACGATCTTGCCGCTGGCGATCACGCCGGGTAAGCCCGCCCCCGGGTGCGTCCCCGCGCCGCAGAAGTACAGATTGGGGATGTCCTTGCTGACGTTGCCCGGGCGAAACCAGGCAGACTGCGTAAGCACTGGCTCGGGGCCGAAGGCGCTTCCCAGATAGCTGTTGAGGGTGTTCTCGAAGTACCGCGGATCGATGCGGCGCTCCGTGACCAGGTGCCTGGACAGATCGGGCAGGTACCGCTCTTCGAGGAATCCCATGATGCGGTCGCGATAGCGCTGTCCTACGGTTTCCCAGTTAACGTGGCCGCCCAGGTGTGGCACCGGCGAGAGCACATACCAGCAATCGTGTCCAGCCGGTGCGAGTGAGTGATCGGTGGCCGTCGGCCGGTGCAGGTACAGCGAGAAATCGTCGGCGAGGATCTTGCGTTCGAAAATGTCCTCGAGCAGTTCGCGATAGCGCGGGCCCATGATGATCTCATGGTGCGCCATGTGATCGTAGCGACGATTCGTACCAAAGTAGATCACGAACAGCGACATCGAGTACCGATACCGGGCGATTTTGGCGTCACTCATGGACGGACGCACCGTCGCCGGCAACAGCGTACGATAGGCCTGGGCGAGATCGGCATTGCAGACGACCGCGTCTGCGGCAATCTGTTCGCCGTCCATGAGACGCACGCCGTTGGCCTGTTGCGAATTCGCCTGCATGGTGATTTCGGCAACTTCGCATTCGTACCGGATGGTACCGCCCAATTCTTCGAAGGCGCGACACAGACCGTCGACCAGTGCCCCGGTGCCACCCATGGCGAACAGCACGCCCCACTGTTGCTCGAGTGTGTGAATCAACGCGTACATCGACGACGCGCGAAACGGATTTCCACCAACCAGCAACGGATGAAACGAGAATACCTGACGCAGCCGCTCGTCCTGCATATACCTGGCGGCCAAGCTCGCCACCGACCGATCGGAACGACGACGGATCAGGTCCGGTACCACTTTGAGCATTGACGCGAACGTGGTAAACGATTTGTCAATCAGCGGCATGCCAAGGCTGAAAATCTTCCACGCTTCCTCGCGAAAACGCTCATAGCCCGCGACATCATCCGGGTTGAAGTCGCGCACTTGGCGGATGAGCGCATCCTTGTCGCCATTATAATGAAAAACCGATCCATCCTCGAACCGGATGTTGTAAAACGGATCGAGTGGGACGAGCGTCACATAGTCCGCTGTCGCCTTGCCCGTGAGCGCGAACAGTTCGTCGATCAGCCACGGGGCGGTAACGATGGTCGGTCCGGCATCAAACGTGAAGCCGTCCTGTTTGAAGACGCACGCCCGTCCGCCGGGCTGGTCGAGCTTTTCCACGATGGTAACGGAGTGGCCCATCGCCTGAAGCCGCATGGCTGCGGAGAGGCCACCAAATCCGCTGCCAATAACCACGATGCGCATCAGGCAGTTCGGCGAGATCGCAGCGCGACGACCAGTGGCAGTCCCATGGCGAGTGTCCCCAATACGCCGGCCAGGACCATGTGCTGCGCGAAGCAGATGGCCAGGGGCAGCATGCCATTCACCGCGTACAGCAGGAGGGGCAGCGGCGATGGCGCGAGTGCGCGCACCCACGTTGTGGGCGGCACGAGGGCGAGCATGGTGCGGGCCACCAGCACGCCGGTCAGCAACCACCCCAGCCAGTTGGTGAGTGGCATGCCGAAGTAGAATGGGTTGCCGATGAATTGCGCAAAGGCCGAGCGGTGCGAGAGATCGGGCACCGCCCACAACCAATGCGTGGTTTTCACCATGGCCGGGTCCATCGACACGTCCCACGCCGTGAGCACAAGGCCACCCACGAACGCCCACCACCACTTCGACCGCGAATCGTCTGTCGTGGGAAGAAAGCGTCCACAGATGGCGAGCGACGCGACCAGCATGTAGAACCACGACGTGGGAATATTGAACGGTACCAGCCCCCCGATCTTGTAACCCAATTGATCGGTGTAGCCGTACGCGCCGAACGGAAATCCGGTGGCAGTACCGGTCAACTCCGCGCTCAGGGACAGGGTGAACGCTGCGGCGAACACCACGCAGGCGCGTGTCACTCCGATTGCGGACGCGAGGAAAGCCAACCCGGCGATCGCACCCAGCACGACTGTTGTCTGCCCACCGTAGGTGTATCCGATGCGCATCACCGTCTGATTGGTGGGCGTTTGCAGCCACGCGGGATACGGCGGAACGAGAAACGTTGAAAAGGCAAATGCCGAGAATGCGCTCAAGGCCGCATGCGCGATGAGGGCCACGGTGGCAACGCGCAACAGCACGGCGCGGTGTTGGCGCGCGTCGTCGACGAACGGCGTTTCGGACACCACCGCGCGAGCGGTCATGCCACCGACGCTGGACGGAAGCGCCACGCGTTCCACAGGATCCCGACGCGCGCGAGATTGCCGAGCCGTGCCCGGGCGGAGATGGTATCGTACTCTTGCGCCTCGATGGCGGTGAGGATGCCGGCGTAACCGGTGGCACATGCCGTAGCGCATCGCTGCGAATCGCTGGCGAGCAGGGCGATGCCAGGCACGGCCTCGGCGTAGAGCTCACGGGCGCGGGCGATCTCGAACTGCATCAGACGGCGCCAACGCGGATCGCGCGGCAGGGAGCGATTGGTCAGCACCTCACACGTGGTCAGCCCGAACCGTGTCAGGTCGTCAGAAGGGAGATAGCAGCGGCCGCGCTGTGCGTCTTCGCCCACGTCGCGCAAAATGTTGGTGAGTTGCATGGCCGTGCCGAGTGTGCGCGCGTACGCAATCGCGTGCCGCTGCGCGACGGGACCCGTCGGCACGCCAAACACGTAGGTGCACATCTCACCCACGGAACTGGCGACACCCTGACAATAGGCCTCGAGGTCTGCCCATGAAGCATACGCTGCAGGCACCAAGTCTCGACCAACGCCATCCAGCAGCTCGAACAGCGGAGTCGATGCCACGGCGTACGTGCGCACCACGCGCGCCACTTCACGAAAGACGGCGCCCGTGGGCTGGCCGTCGAGCGCGAGCCGCAAGTGGCGGCGATACTCGTCCAATTGGGTCGCCAGTGCACGACCGTTGCCGGCGTGTGATTGATCGACGAGATCATCGGCGATTCGGCAAAACGCATATAGCGCGTACGCGGCGCGTCGCTTTTCGGACGGAAGCAGCCTACTCGCCAGCGAGAAGGTGCGGGCGTGTGCGTGCGTGATCTGCTCGCATTCGCGCATATCGGCATCAGGGGCGCGAAACATCATCCGTCAGGTGACACCAGCGTGTGAACAGAGCATGCGAATAACAAGAGGAAACGGCAGGGAAAAGAGTGGGCACTCGTGGAACCCGTGTCCGACAGGCACTGTCCCTGGTCATCAACGCCGTACGGTGCAACCAGTTCCCGGAAATACAAACGAGGGATCTTCGGCTCGAATCGAAGGTAGTACCGGCAGTTCTATTGACCGTGGGCTACGGTATTCGCCGATCGCCCGGAGGTGCCCGAGCCCAGTCGGCTCGATACCCACGCGGGCATGACCTGCAGGAGGATGTTCATGAGCAAATTATTGCGCGGCGTTGCCGCGGGATGGGGTGCCAATAAGCTTGGTGGGGGCTGTTTCACGACGGTGCTGATCTTCGCCCTCTTGTGGTGGCTGCTGGGCTCGTTTGACATCTTCAAATAGAGCGACGTGCGGGTGCGCTCGAACCGCCCGACGTTCGGGACCGTTCCACCGCCTCATGCGAACGCCCGGACTCGAACCGGGAAGGGTTTCCCCACCAGCTCCTAAGGCTGGCGCGTCTACCAATTTCGCCACGTCCGCTGAGGAAGAGTAGGAAGTAAGGAAGTCGGGAGTCGGAAGTACGTTGAACAGAGTGGGCAGTATTCGCGAACTGCCAACTCTGTTCAACCTACTGCCTACTCTCTTCAAGTACTGCCTACTCTCTTCAACGTACTACCGACTGCCGACTTCCTACCTCCTACTGAGTTCACTCTACCCGCAGATTCACCACGCGATTCCCGCCCTCGCCGTTGGGACCGATCGCAAACACCAGCAGGCTCACGTAGTCGCCGGTCTTGAGCCCACCAATCACCGATTGCAGGTCACTCACGCTCTTGATGGCGCGGCGCGGCGTGGGGAACAGCACCTCCACGATGATATCCGATCCGGAAAACAGCTTGTCCCGCGCGGGACCGTCGGGCGCTACCTCACCCACGCGAACGCCTTTGTCGGTGGAAATGCCGAGTTGCTTCGCCATGTCTGTTGGAATCGCGTCAACGGTGAATCCGAGCTTGCCGACCGATGGAGCCGCCGTGGTTGCGGGAGTCGGAGCGACTGTCAACTGGGAAACGGCCGCCGCTTCGACGAGCTTGACCTTCAGCGTCTTCTTGGTGCCGTAGCGGAGCAGATCCACGCTCACTGTTTCGCCCACCGCTCGTGAACGCACGATGCGTTGCAGCGAACTCACGCGGTCGACCGGCTTTCCGTCGATGGAGACGATCACATCACCCACCTCCATGCCCGCGGTCTTCGCCGGGCCGCCATCGGGTGGCGAGAACGCGGCAACCTTGACTCCGGCTACACGGGTCAGTCCGTTGATGCCCGCATCTTCGGGCTGCAACGCCTGCACCTGAACGCCCATCACGGGCAGCCGCACACGCCCATCTTTGATGAGCGCGTCGGCGACGGTTTTCACCAGTGTAATTGGAATGGCGAACCCGTATCCCGAATAGAAACCAGTCTGTGAAGCGATGGCGGTATTGAGACCGACCACTTCTCCTCGCAGATTGATCAGCGGGCCGCCGGAGTTCCCTGGGTTGATTGCGGCATCGGTCTGGATGAAATCAGAAATGGCGAAGCCACCGGCGCGGCCTAATTCCATCTCCTTGCCACGCCCCTTCGCGGAGATGATACCCGCGGTGACCGTGAAATCGAGACCGAGCGGATTGCCGATGGCCAGCACCCAGTCCCCGATACGAGTGGCCTCATCGTTGCCGATGGGCAGCGCGGTCAGCCCCTTCGCATCGATCTTCACGACGGCGACGTCGGTGGTCGAATCGCGGCCAATCACACGCGCTTTGAACGCGCGGCCGTCACTGAGCAGGATCTCCACCTGGTCCGCATCGGCGACGACATGGTTGTTTGTTATGATGTAGCCGTCTGCGGAGAGGATGAAGCCCGACCCCTCGCCGCGCTGTTGGCGCTGGGCCTGATTGCCGTCGTCGAACTGCCGAAGGAAGTCCTCCATTCCCTGCGGTACGCGGCCGCGCGGTCGAACCGCCTGCTGGCGCGCGTTGCGCGTGGTGTTCACCGCCACCACGGTGGGCGTCACGCGTTCGGCAATATCCGCGAACGATGCGCCGTCGGGGACAGCGGGGCCTCGAACGGCCGCCGGCTTGGTTGCGATCGTGGTCTGCGCCCAGCTCCATCGGGTCCAGTCCATCCCGGACGCGAAATACACACCAAGCACGAAGCAGCAGGCGCCCACGGCAACGGAGCGAAAACGAGGAAGTCGTAAAACCATGTGTATGAACCGTGTGAATCGAAGGTTGGTTCGGAATCCGGGGCAGCGTCAGCGCCCCGAGTGAAACATGGGGGCCAACCCAATCTGTCAGGTCGACCCCCATAATGTGAGACACCAAGACCCACTTGGCTGTTTCCTGTTCCTACTTCTTGTCGTCGACGATCTCGTAGTCGGCCTCTGCCACGTCGTCGGCCTTCGCGCCAACGCCAGCGGTGGCGCCGTCGGCGGCGCCTGCCTCGCCTCCGGCCGCGTCTGCAGGTGCGCCTTCCGCCGCAGACTGCTGCTGATAGAACGCCTGACCTGCCTCGCTGTACGCCTTGCTCAACTCTTCCTGCGCGGCGCGAATCTCGGCGATGTCGTCACCGCGAAGCGCCTTGCGGGCGCGCTCGATGGACGCGTCGATCCGGGTCTTGAGGTCGGGCGATACTTTGTCTCCCCACTCCTTCACGTTCTTTTCGACCTCGTAGGTCTGTGAATCGAGACGGTTCCGCACCTCGATTTCCTCACGCCGCTTCTTGTCTTCGGTCGCGTTTTTCTCGGCGTCTTTGACCATCTTGTCGATCTCGCTGTCGGAGAGACCGCTGGACGCTTCGATTCGGATTTTCTGTTCCTTGCCGCTGGCCTTGTCGCGAGCGGTCACATGCAGAATACCGTTGGCGTCGATGTCAAAGGTGACTTCGACCTGTGGCATGCCACGCGGAGCGGGCGGAATACCGGTGAGCTGGAACTTGCCGATGGTGCGATTGTAGACGGCCAGATCGCGTTCGCCCTGGAGCACGTGAATCTCGACGGTGGTTTGATTGTCATCGGCCGTCGAGAAGGTCTCGGCTTTCTTGGTGGGAATCGTGGTGTTGCGCGGGATGAGTACGGTCATCACGCCACCCAGCGTTTCGATTCCCAGTGACAGCGGCGTTACGTCCAGCAACAACACATCCTTTTGTTCACCAGTGAGCACGGCACCTTGAATGGCGGCACCCACGGCAACGACTTCGTCCGGGTTGACGCCCTTGTTGGGCTCCTTGCCGAAGAAGTCTTTCACCACCTGCTGAATTTTCGGAATGCGGGTTGAGCCGCCAACGAGAATGACCTCGTCGACTTCGTTGGGCTGCATGCCGGCGTCCTTGAGCGCCTGCTTCATGGGCTCAAGGGTGCGCTGAATCAAGTCGTCCACGAGCTGCTCGAACTTGGCGCGGGTGAGCGAATAGTTCAGATGCTTGGGACCCGACTGGTCGGCAGTAATGAACGGCAGGTTGATGTCGGTGCTGTTCGCGCTCGACAACTCCATCTTGGCCTTTTCGGCGGCCTCCTTGAGTCGCTGAATCGCCATCGGATCCTTGGACAGGTCGATGGCCTGATCGCGCTTGAATTCGGCGACGAGCCAATCCATCACGCGCTGGTCGAAGTCGTCACCGCCAAGGTGCGTATCGCCGTTGGTCGACTTCACTTCGAACTGACGCGTGCCGTCAACATCGTACAGCTCCAGCACGGAGATGTCATACGTGCCGCCTCCCAGATCGAACACCGCAACCTTCTCGTCCTTTTTCTTGTTCTTGTCCAGTCCGTAGGCAAGTGCGGCGGCGGTGGGCTCGTTGATGATGCGGAGCACGTCGAGACCGGCAATCTTGCCGGCATCCTTCGTGGCCTGACGCTGTGCGTCATTGAAATAGGCCGGCACCGTGATCACGGCCTTGGTGACCGTGTGGCCGAGATAGTCTTCGGCCGTCTGCTTCATTTTTTGCAGGATCATGGCCGAGATTTCGGGCGGCGTATATCGCTTCCCTCCAACCTCGACGGCGGCCACGTCATTCGGTCCAGCCACGATGCGGTACGGTACGCGCGACTGATCGCTCTGCGCCTCCGTCACCCGACGGCCCATGAAACGTTTGATGGAGAAGATGGTGTTGGTAGGATTGGTGACCGCCTGCCGTTTGGCGATCTGTCCGACCAGTCGCTCGCCGTCTTTCGTGAAGCCGACAACGGAGGGTGTGGTGCGTCCGCCTTCGGCGTTGGGGATAACGACTGGATCGCCACCTTCGAGCACCGAAACGACGGAATTCGTGGTGCCGAGGTCGATCCCGATAACTTTCTCAGCCATTGCTGTCTCGTGGGTATGGAAGTCTCGCCTAACCGCTGGTCGGCCACTTGCCGCCGCTCGCGGGCGAGAGAGGCAAGGGGCAGGCCGGAATACTGCTGCCGGAGCGGCGGATTTCCGGTGATTCGGGGAGCCGATCAGCCTGTCTCAGTGACAGTCTGCCGTTTCGGCACAACCGCGTGCAGCTTTCCCACACACCATTTACGGGCTATCGATGTTTCCGATTTCCGACGACAATCCGACGCTGCGAACGCCGGTCATGACCATCGCCATTCTGGTGGTAACCTGGGCCGTGTGGCTGCTGGTGCAGGGCGGCGGGAACCCGTATGCACTGGCCACCAGCGTGTGCAATCTCGGCATGGTACCGGGCGAGTTGACCCACTTGGCGCGGTTAGGCGATGGGGTGCCGCTGGGAGTCATTGACGGGCAGCGATTGGCGTGCGTGGTGGACAACGAGCCGATCAATTGGGCCACGCCGATCCTGTCGATCTTTCTTCACGGCAGTTGGGGTCACATCATTGGCAATACGCTGTATCTCTGGGTGTTCGGCAACAACGTGGAAGACAGCATGGGACGCGGGCGATTTCTCATGTTCTATTTGATCACCGGCGTGATCGCGGCGAGCGCGCACATTGCCATCAGCCCGTCGTCGCCCGTGCCGACAGTGGGGGCATCTGGCGCGATTTCGGGGATCATGGGGGCGTACTTGATGCTGTATCCACGGGTACGGGTACGCACGTACTTTCCGCCGATTTTTCTGTTTCGGGTTCCCGCGTGGGTCGTGCTCATTTTCTGGTTCGGGAGCCAGTTGCTGGTGGGGCTTCCTCAGCTCCGTCCGTTGGATCGGGATCTGTCGGGTGGGGTTGCGGTGTGGGCGCACATTGGCGGATTTGTGGCGGGCGCGCTGCTCGTGCATGTGTTTCGCGACGTGGAGTATTTGCGACGGCGCAAGGTTGCGGCCGATGCGAAAGTCGTTTGGTCCTGAACCGTTTTCATTGACAATTCGCACGACCGCGGCGGCTGAAACGTCCCGTGGTGTGGCGCTTCGACCGACGTCACGCGATTCTTCACTGCGTCAATGGCCTCGATCGTCTCTTCTTCAACCCAATTTTCCGTGAAGCTGTTTTCCAGGGACGAAACCTTTTTCGATTACTTCCGCCAGTTGGCCGAGCATATCGGCAGCGCGGCGAGTCTTCTCAAGACGTTGCTCGAAGACCCGTCGAATGCGGTGAGCATTGCTGCGGAGATCAAGCGCGTTGAAACGGAAGGTGACGCCATCGTTCACGTCATCAATCAACGCATCGATACCAGTTTCGTCACGCCGCTGGATCGCGAGGACATTCATCAATTGGCCAAGCGGCTCGACAACGTGATCGACATTATCAACGGCGCCGCGCGGCGCGTGGTGATGTTTCGCGTTACCGAGCCGCGCGAAGGGAGCGTGCGCATGGCCGAGGTGATCGTCAAAGCCAGCAAGGAGATACTCGAGGCGGTGGTTGATGTCACGAAGCCCAAACGCATGTCTGAACACAGTCGTGCGATCAAGTTGCTTGAGGAAGAAGGTGACGCGTTGTATGGCGAATGCGTGGGTTCGTTGTTCGCGGTTGAACAACCGGCGATCGAGGTGCTCAAATGGAAGGAGATTTTCGATGCCCTCGAACACGCGATCGATGAATGCGATGACGTCTCCAATGTTCTCGAGAGCATTGCCCTCAAGAACAGCTGACGGCTCGTGATCTACTTCGTAGTGTTTATTGTCGTCGTCGCGCTGGCGTTCGACTTCATCAACGGGTTTCACGACTCAGCCAATTCCATCGCCACGATTGTCGGTACTCGGGTGTTGAGTCCGCTGGCGGCGGTGGTCTGGGCGGCCTGCTTTAACTTTGCGGCGTTGTTTGTGGTGGGGACGTCGGTCGCCAAGGCGGTTGGTGGCGGATTTATCGATGTGAAGATTGTCGATCCGCAGGTGATTCTGGGCGGTCTGCTCGGTGCGATCACGTGGAACCTGCTCACATGGTGGTTTGGGATTCCGTCCAGTTCGTCGCATGCGCTCATTGGCGGCTATGCGGGCGCGGCCGTGTCCAAGGCCGGCTTCGAGGCGCTGCTATGGGGCAAGAAATGGATCGAGACGCTGTCGGCCATCGTGCTGTCACCATCGCTCGGCATGCTGGTGGGATTCGTCCTGATGTTTCTCGTGATGAACGTGTTCCGAAAGGCGTCGCACAGCGGCACGTCGACGTTTTTCCGGGTGGCACAAATGACCAGCTCGGCGCTGCTGTCACTGGCGCACGGCGGCAACGATGCGCAAAAGACCATGGGAATTATCGTCGGCCTGCTGGTCGCGTCGAAGGCGTTGTTCGCGGGGGCCACGGGATGGCAGGGCCACCTGTATGTGGAGTCGCTCAACACGATTCCCCTGTGGGTCGAGCTCAGCGCCTACACCTGCATTTCGCTGGGTACGCTGTTTGGCGGTTGGCGTATCGTGCACACGATGGGCACGCGCATCACGAAGCTGCGACCGGTGGGTGGCTTTTGCGCGGAAACGGCCGGCGCCCTGGTGATTCTGACCGCCACGAAGTTCGGTATTCCCGTCAGTACCACGCACACGATCACCGGAGCGATTGTCGGCGTCGGTGCGACCAACCGCCTGTCGGCGGTTCGGTGGGGACTGGCCGGACGCATCGTCTGGGCGTGGGTATTCACCATTCCCGCATCGGCGCTGATGGCGGCGATGGCCTACAAACTGCTCGCGGCCTTCGTCACTCTCTGACCATTCGTCGTCGGCCACCACCCCGTTGCCGACCCTTCCAGTGACTCCTCTGCCATTGCTCACTCCGCCGTATCTCAATCGCGAGCTCAGTTGGCTCGACTTCAATGCACGTGTGCTGGAGGAAGCACTCGACGAGCGCGTGCCGTTACTGGAGCGCCTCAAGTTTCTGGCAATTTTCAGCACGAATCTGGACGAGTTCTACATGGTGCGGGTTGCGGGGCTGCGTCGACGGGTTGCGGCCGGCGCGCCGCGGGCGCTGCCCGATCCCCTGACACCAGGCGAACAGTTGGACGCGATCCGTCAGCGGGTCGAGGAATTGCTCGCCCGCCGTCGCGCGGTGCTGCGCGAGCAGTTGTGGCCGGCGCTCGAGGCACACGGGATCCGTCTCGTTCGCATGAGCCAACTGTCGACCGACGAAGCACGGACCGTCAGCGAGTATTTCGAATCGCAGGTATTTCCCGTATTGACCCCGCTCGCAGTCGACCCCGGTCACCCGTTTCCCTATATCTCCAATCTCTCGCTGTCGCTGGCGGTGGAGATCCGAGATCCGGTGACCGGTTCCGAGCACTTCGCGCGCGTCAAGGTGCCGCGGTCACTGCCGCGCTGGGTTCCTGTGGGGCAGGGGCACTCGTTCGTCCCGTTGGAAGACGTCATCGGTTCCAATCTGGGCGAGTTGTTCCCGGGGTTGGCCGTCACCCAATGGCACACGTTTCGGATCACGCGCTACTCCGATTTGGATCTCGGCCAGATCGATCAACCAGACGATCTGCTGGAGACCATCGAACAGCAGGTGTTTCAGCGTCGCTTCGGTGAGGTGGTCCGGCTCGAAGTGCATCGTGATATGCCGGCGGCCATGCGTCAGTTGCTGCTGGAGGAGTTGGGTGAGAGCGAAACCCAGTCGGTGGCGCCGCTGCGCGCGGATGACGTGCATACCATCGACGAAGTGATGGAACTGGGTGACCTGATGACGCTGAGTGAGATTGACTTGGCCGATTTGCATGACAAGCCGTACACGCCGGTGGTCCCGGCCGCGTTGCGCGATGGGCGCAATGTGTTCGACGCCATTCGCGAACGCGACCTGCTCGTGCATCACCCCTACGAGTCGTTCGGCGCTTCGGTGGAGATTTTTCTTGAAACGGCCGCGCATGATCCGCAGGTGCTGGCCATCAAGCTCACATTGTATCGCACGTCGGGCGACACGGCAATCGTGAACGCCCTCACCGAGGCGGCCGAGCAGGGCAAGCAGGTGGCCGTGCTTATTGAACTGCAGGCCCGGTTCGACGAACAGAACAATATTTCGTTCGCCCGAACGATGGAGAGCTACGGCATTCACGTGGCCTATGGGCTGCCGGGGCTCAAGACGCACTCCAAAACCGCGTTGGTCGTGCGTCGCGACGAAGACGGCATCCGTCGGTATTGTCACGTGGGTACCGGGAACTACAACTCCAATACGGCGCGGCTGTATACCGACATGGGATTGTTCACCTGCAATCCGCAGATTGGCGCCGACCTGACCGATCTGTTCAATTCGCTCACCGGTATGTCGCGCCAGAAGCGGTACCGCAAGTTGTTGGTCGCTCCCGCCAACCTGCGGGAACGCACCATGGAGTTGATCGAACGCGAAACCACCCACGCGAAGGCGGGTCGCGTCGGCCGCATTATTGCCAAGATGAATGCGCTCGTCGATCCCGGTATCATCGGCGCATTGTATCGCGCGTCGCAGGCGGGTGTGGAGATCGATCTCATTGTGCGCGGTATTTGCTGTCTCCTGCCAGGCGTGCCGAAGGTGAGCGAACGCATCCGCGTGATTTCGATCATCGGGCGCTTTCTGGAACACTCCCGACTGCAGTTTTTCGCCAACGGCGGTCACCCGGAGTACTACATCGGCTCGGCCGACTGGATGCCGCGCAATCTCGACCGTCGCGTCGAGGCGATGGTGCCCATTGAAGGCGCGCTGCTGCACAAGAAAGTGAAGTCGGTTCTGGAGACGTGTCTGTCCGACAATCGCCAGAGCTGGGAGTTGCATGCCGACGGGCAGTACCGTCGACGGCACGCAGAGGGAGCTCCGGAGCGCGCGACGCAGGAGATGCTCATGCGCGAACCGTGGGGGATGCTGCCCGACGGCAAGACCACGCCTGCGGCGCGAAAACGTGCGCCGAAGTCACGCGGTCACGCGCGTACCGAAGGGAAGGGGCGTACCAACCCGGTGATGGAAGACGGCTGATCCGCATGGCGGCGCTACTCGCCGTCGCCCTCATCGAAGGTGATCACGGTGCCATCGGGTGCGACGATTTCGATGGACCGTCCCAACACCTGCTCCAGCAACGCGCGCTTGCGCGCGCCGCCCCAGCACTCCAGTCGCACGCCCGTTGCGCCATCGGCTTCGATCACGCTTACCCGCAACACCTCAGACGCCCAGCGAATTTTGAGTCGCGCCACCGCGCCCACGTGGCCGCGATCGAGGCCGTCGGCAAGGCGCAGCAACGCGGACAGCTTGACGATGCGTTCGCGGAGCACCCGATCGAGTTGCGCGTAGCCCCGGTGTTTGCGCTTGGGCGGTGCGCCACGATGGTAGCGCGCGACGTGGGCGATGGCGATCTGTTCGGCGGGGGTCATGCCGAGCAATTCCGCATGCTTGATGAGATGGAACGAATGCTTGTGGTGATTCTCGTAGTTGATGTGGTACCCCACGTCGTGCAGCAGCGCCGCGTCAGACAGCATCCGACGGTCGACGGCGCCAAGCCCCATGCGCGGTGCCAACGAGTCAAACAGTTGCAGCGCGAGTGTCTGCACCTGCCGTGAGTGGGGTTCCTCAAAATGGCATCGTTCAGCGAACTCCCGCACCGAGCGCTCGCGTGCCGCACCTGGATCGGCCACCACCGGGGTCACGCGCGCTGATTCCAACAGCAGTCCTTCCCGAATGCCGTAGCCCGAACTGACCAGATCACGGGCGTCGAAGCGCGCCAGCACTTCCGCCGCCGTGGCCAATCCGGCAACGATGATGTCGGCGCGCGCCGGATTCAGGCCGGGCACGTGCACGCGCTCTGCCGGATCGAGTCGCTGCATCCAGTCGAGCAGATGCTCGAGTTCCACTCGCGTGACGTGCGTGCCGTGCGGCGCACGCGACGTGAGCCCCTGTCGCTGCAGCATGATGCCCGCGAGGTTGGTAAAGGTGCCGCCCGACCCGATCACACGCACGCCACGCCAGTCTTTGACGGGCGAAGCCCTCCGTAATCCGTCGCGCACATGCTCCCGCAAGGCGCGCACGCCGCGCGGGCGGACCAGTGGCGACAGGAACCGCTCGGTGAGTCGCACCGCGCCGAAGGGCAATGAGGCGACACGCTCAATCAGGCCATCCTTGGCCAGCACGATCTCGAGCGATCCTCCGCCGATGTCCATGACCAACACGCGACCGACACCGAGATCGAAGTGGGCGAGGGCACTGCGAAAACAGAGCAGCGCTTCCTGTTCGCCGCTCAGCACGCGCACCTCGATATTGGTAAGCGTCGCCAGGCGGCTGGTGAATTCCAAGCCATTGGCGGCATCGCGCACCGCACTGGTGGCCACGATTTCGATGCGCGCGGCACCCAGTTGCCGCGACAGCATCACCATACGCTGCACCGACGCCAGTGCAGCGTCGAGCGCCGTTTGCCCGAGCGCACCCGTGCGCTCAAGTCCCTCGCCCAGCCGCGGCATGGCCTTCATTTCGTCGAGGACACGGATCTGGCCCGTGGGCGAAACGTCGGCGACGATTTGGCGGATGGAGTTGGAGCCGATGTCGATGGCGGCGATGCGTTGATCGCCGCTCCCGGCATTGCCGAATGCCGGTGTGAGCGGGCGCGCAGTCATGTGCTTCGCCCCAGCAGGAGAGGAATCATCACTGCTGCAAGCTATCGAACTCAAGCGCGATGAACAGGTCCCGATTCGCTCGCGGGCCTGGGGTATCTGGGCGGCGCCCGTGGCTCCTTCGTGACGTCGACGTGACACATCCGTTACAGGATGGGGTGAGCTTGAGGTCAGTTCGGCGGTCGCTTGTTGGCATTTGGACTGCCCATCACAATCAGGTTCACGCTGAAATCACTTGGTGACCGCCATGTCGTCCGTCTCTGCGTTGGAGTCCAGGAAGCCAGTAGCGTCGTTTTGCACCGTGTTGGTTCGGTCCGTCGTTCTCGGTGTTGCCGCTTGCATGGTTGTCGCCTGTGCGGGATCGGGCGAGCGCAAAACGGTAGCGCTCACCGGCGCCGGTGCCACGTTTCCCTATCCGATCTACTCGAAGTGGTTCGATGCCTTCTACAAGGCCACCGGAAACCAGGTCAACTATCAGTCGCTCGGGTCTGGGGCGGGCGTGAAGCAGTTCACAGAGGGCACGGTGGAGTTTGGTGCGACGGATGGTCCGATGTCCGACGCCGAGATTGCGGCGGTGAAGGGACAGGTTGTACATCTGCCAACCGTTCTCGGCGCCGACGCGATCACCTGGAACGTGCCGGCCATCGGAAAGGCGCAGCTGCATTTCGACGCGGCAACAATCGCGGACATTTTTCTTGGCAAGATCACCAAGTGGAATGACCCGCGACTCGTGGCGCTCAATCCGGACGTGACGCTGCCCGCCATCGACCTGCTGGTTGTTCATCGCTCCGATGGCTCGGGCACGACGTTTATCTGGACCGACTATCTCAGCACGGTCTCGGACGAATGGAAAACCAAAGTGGGCCGAGGCAAGTCGGTCAACTGGCCAGTGGGTTTGGGCGGCAAGGGGAACGAAGGCGTCACGCAGCAGATCAAGCAGGTGGAAGGAACCATTGGGTACGTGGAGCTGATTTACGCATTGGCGAACGAACTTCCGGTCGGTGCGATTCGCAACAGTGCTGGCCGCTTTGTGACGCCGACGCTTGAGAGCGTGAGTGCGGCTGCAGCCGGCGTTACCCTGCCGGAAGACACCGACTTTCGCGTTTCGATCGTGAATGCCAATGGCGCCGACGCGTACCCGGTGGCGTCATTCACCTGGCTGCTGATCAATCCCGATCTCGCCGATGTCGACAAGGCGTCGGCCATCAAGCAGTTCCTGCTCTGGATGACGGGAGCCGAGGCGGCGGCGATGGCGAAAGAACTGCACTACGCGCCGCTGCCGGCGTCAGTGGCCGAGCGGGTGAAGGCACGGATCGCGACACTCAAGGGCGCGGGACGGGTGCTTCCCTGAAGACCAAGCCGGGCACGCTATCCGGTACGTCGCGGGGTGACGCGCTCTTCAAGTGGCTGTTGATTGGGGCGGCGTGCACGATACCTGCGCTACTGCTGGCGCTGCTCGCCGAGCTCACTCGCGGGGCGCTGCCTGCGGCGGGTCGCTTCGGATTCGGTTTCATCGCGTCATCCACCTGGGACCCGGTCGCGGGCCAGTTTGGTGCGTGGCCGGCGATTTTTGGCACGTTACTCACGTCCTTTCTGGCACTGACGATGGCCGTGCCATTGTCGCTGGGCGTGGCCATCTACCTCACCGAATTTGCACCCGGCCCGCTTCGTCGACCCGTGGCGACGGTGATTGAACTGCTCGCGGCGATTCCCAGCGTGGTGTATGGACTCTGGGGAATCTTCGTCCTCATTCCTTTCCTGAAAACGTGGGTCTATCCGGTTCTGCAGGCGCGACTCGGCTTTCTCCCGTTGTTCGCGGGGCCAATCTACGGCCCGTCGGTGCTCTCGGCCGCGTTGATCCTGACCGTGATGATCGTGCCGTTCGTGATGTCGGTGTCGCGCGAAGTGTTGCTTGCCGTGCCGGCCGGTCAACGCGAGGCCGCGCTCGCACTCGGTGCGACACGCTGGGAGGCGGTAAGCACGGCGATTGTGCCGTACGCCAAATCCGGAATTATCGGAGCAATCATCCTTGGCCTCGGTCGCGCGCTTGGTGAGACGATGGCCGTGACCATGCTTATCGGCAATCGGCACGAGGTTGCCGCCTCGCTGTTCGCGCCGGGATATTCGATGGCGGCGGTGATCGCGAACGAGTTCGCGGATGCGGCGGGGGGCCCGATCCACGAATCGGCCTTGATCTACATGGCGCTGTTGCTGTTCGGTGTGACGGTGCTCGTTAACGCTGCGGCGCGACTCATGATTTGGCGCGTGTCGCGCGGGCGGGGCGGTTCGTGACGATCCGACGTGCGCTCCGACGTGGCAAGTCTCGATTCATGGTGACGCTGATGGGCGTGGCGGTGGTGCTTGCCGTGCTCCCGCTGTTCCTGATCCTGACCTCACTGGTGTTGCGAGGCGCGTCGTCGCTTTCGATTGACTTCTTCCTGCATCGACCGGTACCTGTCGGCGAGTCCGGCGGCGGTGTGGCGCATGCCATCAATGGCACCCTCCTGATTGTCGGCGTGGCGTCGCTGGTGGGTGTGCCGCTGGGCATCGCGGGAGGGCTCTATGCGAGCGAGTATCGCGGTACGCGGCTTGCCTGGATCACCCGATTCGTGGCCGATGTGCTGAACGGCACACCTTCGATCGTGGTCGGTCTGCTCGCGTGGACGTGGGTGGTGGCCACCCAACATCACTTCTCGGCGCTCGCCGGCTCGTTCGCACTCGCATTCCTGATGATTCCGATGGTGATGCGCACCACCGAAGAACTCGTTCGCCTGGTGCCCGACTCCCTTCGCGAAGCGGCGCTGGCGCTGGGATATACCCGTTGGCGCACCACGCTGGTGGTTGTGTTGCGCACCGCGCTGCCAGGCATCGTCACCGGTTCGCTCCTGTCAGTCGCTCGTATCGCCGGTGAAACGGCGCCGCTCCTGTTCACAGCGCTCGGCTCAGAATACTTCTCGTTCAACCTTGACCGGCCCATGGCCGCGCTCCCGCTGGTGGTCTACAAGTATGCCACCGGACCGTATCCGGAGTGGCACAAGCTGGCCTGGACGGCGTCGCTGGTCCTGATCTTTGTCGTGCTCGTGCTGAGTATCGCTGCGCGCTTGGCCACCCGTCAGCGATTTGCCCGTCATGAGTGACATGTTGGCGCGTGTCCGCACCGAAGGGCTGAGCGCGATGTATGGCAATCTGGTCGCGGTGAAGGACGTGACGCTGTCGTTCGCCCCCAATCAGGTGCATGCGTTAATCGGGCCGTCGGGTTGCGGAAAATCGACATTCCTGAGGACCATCAACCGCATGCATGAAACTGTACCCGGCACGTGGATTGACGGTCGGGTATTGCTGGACGAACAGGACGTGTACGCGCCGAGTGTGTCGCCGGTGCGGCTGCGTCGCCGCATCGGCATGGTATTCCAGAAGCCGACGCCATTCCCGTTCATGTCCATTGCCGACAACGTGGCGGCCGGCCTGGTCATGGATCGGTCGCTGTCCAAAGCGCGCATCGCCGAAGTAGTCGAACGCTCGCTTCAGCGCGCAGCGCTCTGGGACGTGGTCAAAGACCGGCTGCACACCAACGCGATGTCACTCTCCGGTGGACAG
Source organism: Gemmatimonadaceae bacterium (assembly GCA_031370885.1). Classification (GTDB taxonomy): domain Bacteria; phylum Gemmatimonadota; class Gemmatimonadetes; order Gemmatimonadales; family Gemmatimonadaceae; genus Gemmatimonas. The sequence continues at coordinate 8,606 of JANMRE010000296.1, read as the reverse complement.
CAGCAACGACTCTGCCTGGCGAGGAGTATTGCGCCGGAACCCGAGGTGATCCTGCTTGATGAACCGACGGCGTCACTCGATCCGCTGGGTACGCAGCGCATCGAAGAACTGGTGTTCGACCTGAAGCGTGAGTTCACGATCGTGATTGTGACGCACAACATGCAGCAGGCGGCGCGCGTTTCCGACACGACCAGCTTTTTCTACATGGGGACGATGGTGGAGCACGGCGCGACCAGGCAGATCTTCACGGCACCGCGTGAGGAGCAGACCGATGCGTACATCACCGGTCGGTTCGGCTGATGCCGGAGGCAGCGGTTGCCCCATCGTCGAGTGCCATCGAGGCGAGGAACTTCTCGTTTTGGTACGGCGCGCGAAAAACGCTGCATGAGGTCACCATGCAATTCGCACCGAAGGCGGTCACGGCCATCATTGGACCGTCCGGTTGCGGGAAGAGCACGTTTCTGCGCTGCATCAACCGGATGAACGATCTCGTCACCGACTCCCGCGTGTCCGGCGACTTGATGGTCGAAGGCCACAACGTGTACGGCGCGGGGCTGGATGTGGTGACGCATCGTCAGCGGGTTGGCATGGTCTTTCAACGACCCAATCCCTTCCCCAAATCCATCTACGACAACGTGGCGTACGGTCCGCGGCTGAACGCGTTGGTGCGTGCCTCGGAGGTGCCCGAGGTGGTGGAACGCTGCCTGCGACGCGCGGCACTGTGGGATGAGGTAAAGGACCGGCTGTCGCAGCCGGCCACCGGGCTCTCCGGCGGACAGCAACAGCGACTCTGCATTGCGCGCGCACTGGCCAACGCGCCCTCCGTGCTGCTGATGGATGAACCGTGCTCGGCGCTTGATCCGATTGCCACGCAGAAGGTGGAGGAGTTGATCTTCGAGTTGAAGCACGATTACACCATCGTTATTGTCACCCACAACATGCAGCAGGCGGCTCGTGTCGCGGGCCGCACCGGATTCTTCGACGCGGGCCGGCTCGTGGAGATGGGCGAGACGGAACAGATCTTCACGAAGCCGCAGCACGAACGCACCGAAGACTATATCACCGGGAGATTTGGATGACCGAGACACACAGGCACTTTCACGAGGAACTGGCCGACGTGCGCGCGCGACTCGTTACGATGTCGGGCGCTGCGGAGACCGCACTGGCGCTCGCGGTCGACGCATTGCTCTCGCACGACGAGGAAAAGGCGCAACGCGTGATTCTCGGCGACCGGGAGATTGATACCCGTGAGGTGGATATCGAGCAGCGGTGCATTTCGCTGCTGGCCCTGCAGCAACCGATGGCGCGCGACCTGCGGATGTTGACGTCGGCCATGCGGATCGCCAACGATCTGGAGCGCGTGGGCGATCACGCCGTGAACATTGCGCAGTCGGCCACGCGGGTGTCCAAGGCCCGTCCCATCGTGCCGGAGCCGGAGATTGTCGAAATGGCCCGCCTCACACGGCATATGCTTGGCGATGCGATCGACGCGTTCATCCGTGGAGACGCCGCCGCCGGCCGCGAGATCTGTCGACGGGACGATCAGGTCGACGCGCTCAATCGCTCGGTGTTTCGCATCCTCCTCACCCATATGATGGAGAATCCGCAGATGATCAGTTCCGGAATGGAAGTGCTGCTGGTCTCGCGAAATCTCGAACGGGTTGCCGACCTCGCCACCAATGTCGCGGAAGGCGTCGTATTTCTCGTCGAAGGGAAGTCGATCAAGCATCACGCCGAGGACGGTGGCGAGTAACGACGTGGCTCACGGGCGTCGCGGTGGTGTCGCGGCGAGCGAGTCGAGCAACGCCAGCACACGTTCGGCGGTAACCGTGGGCAGCGCCACGTAACCCAGGCTGCTGGCCAGATCGCCGCCGTCAACAAGGGCCCAGCGGAGAAAGTCCGCCAACTGTCGGGATTTCCCGGGACCGACGCGCTGCGGCGAGATCAGCATCCAGGTAAAGGACGCGATGGGATATGACTGATCGCCTGGCGCGTTCACGAGCGAGCGCCGCAGGTCGCTCTGGGCCCCGGATGTGCTGTTGGCGCCTGCGGCGGCCGAGGCGATTTCGAATGGCATGGGCGACATGAACCGTCCTGCGCGATTGCGCACGTGGGCCACCGGGAGGTGGTTCTGTCGTGCGTACACGACCTCGAGATAGCCGATCGATCCGAGGGTCTGTTTCACATGGCCGGCCACCCCTTCGTTGCCGCTGCCGCCAGTGCCTACGGGCCAGTGCAGGTCTTTTCCGCGTCCCGGTCCGGCGAGCCATTGCGGGCTGACGGCAGACAGGAAATCGCTGAAGATGTACGAGGTTCCGCTTCCGTCGGTGCGATGCACCACGTGCAGCGGATGGTCAGGGAGCGGCGCGTCCGGATTGAGCGCGATCAACCGGGCGTCGTTCCATCGGGTGATCCGGCCAAGAAAAATGTCAGCCAGTACTTCACCAGACAGGTTGAGCGGACGTGTGCGCGCAGGGAGGTTATACGTCACCGCCACGGCACCGAGAACCGTCGGTACGTGAATGATCGGTGTTGGCGAACGCGCGAGTTCCTCGTCGGTCAAGGGCGCATCAGTGGCGCCAAAATCAACGGTACCGTCGAACATCCGCTGAATGCCGCCGCCCGACCCGATGGAGTGATAGTTGATGCGGATATGGGTGCGTTGCGCGTATTCGTTGAACCAGCGCGCATACAAGGGATAGGGGAAGGTGGCGCCGGCGCCCGTGAGATCGACGCGGCGGCTATCCCTCGCAGAGGACCGTGCGGTGTCTGTGGCCGGAACGGCCTCGCGCGGCGCGCAGGCGGCAAGCAGTATCGCGGCGCATGCGAGGTGTAGGTGACGGGACTGCGGGATCATGAGCTCGGCACTACAGGCGGTTGGCGTAGCCCAGGAACTTGAAGCGTCCCCGATGTTCCACAATCGAACCGAACAGCGTGCCCTCGATGATGCGTCCGTTTTTCACCCGAACGCGCACCCGACAATTGGCATGCACCTGACCATTCGTAGTAGAATCACCGGGGGCAGGACAGGTGACCGACGCCACATCGAAACGAGACCCGCCGAAACGCGCAAGGAGCTGGCGTGCGCCCTTGTCGGAATTGCTCACTATCTGGCCCCACAACAGCTGCGGCGGCGATTCGTAGGGCGGTTTGCTGAGCGCGGAGCCGGGGTAGTACAGCCACGCGAACTCCGCCCGGTCCAGCATCAGGTGGTTGAGCGCGGCTGTATCCTGAGTGGCAACGGCAGCGGCCCATCGCTTCACCAGCGCGTCCACTGACGCACTGGCCCGGCGAAAGGTGTCTGGCTGCTCCGGAATGTCAGCGCGAAAGCGGCGCAACTGCTCCGCAATCGGGAGAATGGAGTCCACCACGCCCCCGCTTGCGATGACGTCGCGCACATGTGCCGCTTGTGAGTCGGCAGAAGACGATGTCGCCTCGCGACTGCGGCACGCGCCCTGAAACACGAGAAGGGCAGTCGCGTAGCCCACGGTTGCGCGCCATGCAGTGCGGAGGATCATGGTTTCGAAAGTTCAGGCGCCATTAGTTGCGGGCGTAACTGGTCCAGTTGGCCCACCACTTTGGTCCGCCCGGCGCGGCGGCGCCGCGATACGCGGTTGGCGTGATAAAAGTGCCAGCGCGAGCGGCGATGCGTGGATCTGCGGCGAAGCTGCTCAGGCCTCCAGTCGCGATGGGCGAACTGGCCGTGGGTGACCAATCAAAGTCGGCCCCGGTGGTCGATGCCACGCCCGCTGGCAGCGCGACGAAGAGACTGGCGGCTGTGACCGATCCGGCGGCGACCGTGATGTTGGAGTTGCGGCCGCTGAACGCCGATTCCTGTCCGAAATTCGTGCCGGTCGGATCGAACATCACGCCGGTATTCTGCGTGCCATTGTCGGCGAAGTACAGGTTACGGGTGATGAGCGAGTCCACGACAAACCGGTTGTTCGACGTTGAGTCGCGGAGCGAGATGGCCTGACGTGGCCAGCGCGCGACCACGCCGTTAACGTAGTAGCCGCCGGTGCCGCGACGAAGCACCATACCCACACCACCATTCGTTGGCGTGGTCTGCGTATTTCCGACACCGATGACAGTGAAGTTCGCAAAGAGATTCATCGTGTAGAGTCCGTCGTCGCGACCCGAACTCTGGGCATTCGCGCCTGACGGCGCCGTGCACCCGCCGCCGTTGCACCCGTCTACTTCGAAACCCTGGGGATCGGCCGAGATCGCCCCGGCGCCCGCGCGCGGTGTGAGGAACGTTGACTGATAGGCGATCAGGAACTGATTGCGTCCGCGGTAACCTTCCGAGGTATCGAAGTGATCGTCACCGGCCTCGTACGACACCAGATACTTGCCATCCACCGTGCCGCCGAACCACTCGAAGGAGTCGTCGAGTCCGGCCACGGACTGCAGATACTCGAACGTGGTGCCACTGCCAACGGCAGCGAACGTAAACGAATTGAGTTCGTTGTCAGGCAGCGTGGCGTAGCCTGCAAACTCCACGCGTACATAGCGCAGCGTACCGCTGTTGTCCGCGTCGTTACTGCCGCCAGTGTACACAATGCCGTTGGGATCGGCACCAACCACCGACCCATTCGAGCCTTCGATGATGATGCTGCCCGAGCGGTTGTTCCGCGCATTGCCCACGATGATCAGTCCGCCCCAATCGCCAGGTGAGCGATTCCCCGCGCTGCGTTGTGATGTGAAAACGACGGGCTGCGACTCGGTGCCGTTGGCCACGATGCGGGCCCCGCGAAGAACAAACAGCGCCGATCCCAGGGCCGTGGTGTCTCCAACCAGCTTGGTGCCGGCGTTGATCGTGAGCGTGGCCCCGCTGTTCACATACACGAATCCGCGAATCACGTAGTTGGTGTCGGGCGTGAGGGTGCGACTGGCCGCGATTGATCCGCTGAGCACAATGGTCGGATTGGCCGTGAGACCGTAGGCCACCGTGACGGCGCTCGTTCCATTCGACGACACCGCCGCCGGCGAGCCCGTGACCGTGGCGTTGTAGCGGGCGATTCCCACGGTGACCTGCGCGGCCGATACGGCATAGCTGCCGGCATCAACGCTGAGTGTTTGCGTGGCCGTCAGGACCTGAGAAAACGAAGCCGGACCGGTTACCGAGACACTGGCGGCGGTGCCAGCCGGCAGACCGGAAATCGTCACGGTCAGCGAACCTTTCGCGGGCGGTGAAACGGGATCTTCGCCGCTACAGCCGGACAGCGCAAGGATTGCGGCCGTGGCTGCGACGCATGCGCGAGTACGCAATGACATCGTCATCGGTGTTCCTGTTGTCGTAGAGAGTGAGCGGCCGATCGATGAAGGCGATGGGCCGTACGTTACGAAAGCGAACCGACGTCGTGTCGCGATCATGAACGCGTCACGGTCGTGTCACGCTTCCCAGTGCGCGACACGACCGTGGGGTCACGACACCGACCAACCCGATCGACCTACTGCCGCCAGGAAAGCCCGAACGCAATCGTGCGGCCGGCGTTGTAGCCTTCCCGTTCCAGATTCCCTTGCATGAAGCGGTAGCGGGCATCGAGCAGGTTGCGCGCATCGAGACGTCCCGACACCTCGCGCCAGACGGGAAAACGCAGCGAGAAATCCACGATGTCGCGCGGCGCCTCCACGATATTCGGCAACGGGGCAACGCCGGCCGCGTAGATGCGTTCGCCGACCACGTTGTATAGCAGGGTCGCATTGGTCCGGCCGCTGGGCGACGAGTACGTGAGGCCGGCGTTCACCACATAGGGCGCCTGCCCAACCAGGCGACGCGTGCGATCAGTCACCGCCAGGCCGCGCGTGGTGTCCAGCGTGACCTTGGACGACATCATCGTCACGTTGGAGAAGCCGGTGAACGATGTCGCCCATGAGCCCAGAAAACCGAGCTGTTTCCGGGCCTCGAGTTCCAACCCGATGTCCACCGCGCTCACGGCGTTCTGATACAACGCCTGATACGCACCGGACGATGCCGACTCGATACGTTCCACCGGCCGATCAAAGTGCTTCACAAAACCACCGATGCTGAGCACCTCGCCGGCGTTCGGAAAGATTTCGTAGCGCAGATCGTAGTTGTCGATCAGCGACCGCCGGAGCTTGTCGTTCCCGGTTACGCTGACACCACCCAGCACGTCGCGAAACGTCACCGGCGCCAGTTCCCGATATTCCGGCCGCGCCAGCGTGCGGGTGACGCCGAAGCGCAGGTTCTGTGATTCGGAAAGACGCGTGTTGACCAGTACAGACGGCAGCACGTCGGTATTGTCGAGCCGCGCCGCGGCGGTGAATCCCCCCTGTGTGCTGGCATCCACGTTGATTTTCGCCGCTTCCACGCGCGCGCCCGCGATGATGCGAATGCTTTCGCGAAGTCCCCAGTCGAGCATCGCGTAACCGGCCGAGGTGCGATCCGTCGCGGTGTAGGAGCCGGCCTGTCCAATCGGCTGGATGTTGATCAGGGAGCAGGTGGGGCAGGACTGCGCGGAACCGAAGATGACCCGTGGGCTTTCGGTCAGCAGCGACGACGGCGCACGGGAAATGAAGGCATAAATAGGTGCGTCGGCCTGGCGATCGGTGCTGCGCGTGTAGACACCGACCTTGAGCGTATTCTGTTGTGCCACCTCGCCAATCTGGAACGCATGGTCGAGTTGCGCGGTCGTGTTGTTCTCGTTGAGCTTGAAGTACAGGCGGCGCGCGCCGTCCAGCGACGCGAGCAGCGAGAACCTGCCGTCCGAGCCGCGCGAATACACTACGTCGGAGCGATCCGGCTCGCGACGCGTGGTGCTGCCGTAGGTCGCCGACCAGGACGTCTTGTTGCGGTCGCCAAGTTGATGTTCGCCCTGTCCCGTGACCGTGACCACGCCGCGTTCGACATACCGCAGCGTGGTGCGCGCGATGCTGTCGGAGAGATTCTCGTCGAATCCGCGATCGGTTCGAGCTTCGTTGTCCGCGCTACGGGTGGCCGTGGTATTGAGTGACAGGCGGGAGCTCTGGCCCAACAGCGTCGCGAAATTCGCAATCCCTCCCCATTGAATACTTGACCGACCTGTCGTGCCAGCCAACGACGTCAGCGGCACGACCGTATTGTCCGGTCCTTGATTGCCGACGGCAAAGCGCTCGTGCGCGCGCACTTCTTCTGAGTATCCGTAGTTGCCACTGAGCACGTAGCCCACGCGCTTGCCGAAAATCGTGTTGCCACCGGTGGACGCGCCAAACGAGCCATTCGGGCCACCCGACTGCGGCACGGCATCCCACACGTTGCGTTGTTGCAGCGCTATCTGGTTGTATTGCGACTGCGAGACGTTGCCGAAGAAGTTGGCCTGCGAGAGCGCGGCAGGCATCTTGCGAGCGCCGTATGAGAATCCCACCAGCTCACCACCCGCGCGTGGCCCCATGGGCAACGTTCGGCCGACCACGCGATCGTTGCCCCCAACGCTCATGGAATAGTTGATCTGTCGGCTGGCAGGAAACTCCTTGGTGCGAATATTCACATTCGCACCAGCGAAGTCGCCCGGCTGATCGGGCGTGAACGTCTTGCTCGTGGTCACATCCTGCAGGAGGCTGGAGGGGAACAGGTCAAGCGGAATGACCTTGCGCTCGGGCTCCGGGCTTGGGAGGCGCGCGCCGTTCAGCGACGCCGTGGTATAACGCTCACCCAGTCCGCGCACCTGCAGATACTTGCCGTCTTGCACCGTGACGCCCGAGACGCGTTGCGCCGCCTGAGCGGCGTCGGCATCCGGGCTGCGCGCGATCTGTTCGGCCGTGATCGCGTTCACGACGTTGGTCGCGTGCTTCTGTTGGTCGAGCGCGTCGTTGACCGAGCCTTTCTCCTTGTTTGCGGTGACGCTGACCGCAGCGAGTTGCAAGTCGGCTGTCTTGAGCGAGATGTCCTGTTCGACCGCTGCGTTTGCCGGCACGATGATGCCGGTCACGGTCTTGGGACCGTACCCAATGCGTCGCACCTGCAGGGTGGCAGTACCAGCGGGGACGCGAACAATGAAATAGCGTCCATCCATTCCGGACATTGCGCCGTTCGTGGTGCCGACCAGCTGGATCTGCGCACCGATAAGCCCCTGGCCGGTTAACGCGTCGACAATGCGACCGGCGATCTTGCCCGTCGGCGCGGTGTCTTGGGCATGTGCAGCGCTAATCGGGGCAGCCAATCCCACCAGCAACGCCAGCCGGTGTACCACGGCAACGAGGCGGCCCCGCACGTTCATTGGCGTACAGGAATGAGTTCCGCGGGCGAAATCATGCATAGGGCGTCGTCAGAGTCGAAGTGTCGTTCTGGTGTGGGCGCCCAACCGCGCGCTCCGGACGCCGAGAAACGTCTGTGACTCAGGTTTCGATCTGCCGACGGCGATGCAACGATCGCGTCACGGGCCAGTTCCCAGGCCGCAAGCGTAAATGGCGTCGATTTTAGGTCTCTCCCCCGTTGCCGAGCAGGCCTGAGCCGTGTAATGTCGCCTCGGAATGACCGCCTCCCATTTTCCCAACGGCACCGATGCCCACCCGCGCCGGGTGGCCTCCCCGCCAACCACCGATCCTCAGACGCGCTCCGAAGCGCTGTCGGTGGCAGCCCGCGCGTTGCGTTCGGCTGAACACGTTTG
>JANMRE010000233.1:0-2548 GCA_031370885.1 Gemmatimonadaceae bacterium | reverse complement strand
TGATCTGAGCCGAACTACCGCGAACAGCAGTCCGATCCGACGCGCTGCGCTCGCCCCCTACTTGCTCCACGGCGGCACAATCCCGCCCATCCGCGCATACGCGATCGATTGCCCCAGATGCTCATGCAGGTGTGTCGCGGTTGCGATCCACAGCGCCTGCTGTGTCGACTTCTGGCGTACATGTCCACCGGATTCGCCATGGCAACGAAGCGGGAATATAGCAGCGACTGATTCCTCCACAGGTCGCTACGTGGCAGCGGCCACGTACAGACCTCGCGTGCGCAACACTTGAGGCAGTCGCTCGACACGCAGCCCGGCCGCCGCGAAAGCCGACTCCATCTGCGATTGGGTGAAGAGTCCAAGGGTATGCACCTCGTTCCGTCGCTCTATGCCCGTGGTGCGACCGATCAGATACTCGAACTCAAGGCGTGAGTCGACGCCCTCCGTGAGGGTGCGCGACATCCGGCAGACCGTGAGGCCGTCGGACTTTCCAATCAAGGTTGAGATCCAGCCATGTGTCAGTTGGCCGGGTTCGAACCAGGGATCAACGATGAGAAGTCCGTGCGGGCGCAGCAGGGCTCGCATCCCGGCGATCGAGGTGCGGAGCTGCGACTCGGTGCGCACATAGCCGATCGCCGAAAACAGGCATGTCACGACGTCATAGCGATCGGGAAGGTCGAGCATTGTCATGTCGCCCCGATAGAACCTGCCTTCGGAACATTTTTCACGTGCAATCGCGACGAATGTCGGCTCGAGGTCTACTCCGTCGACGCGGAACCCGGCATCGATGAAAGCCCGCGCGTGGGATCCCGTCCCACAGCCGACGTCGAGCAGGGAAGCGGCGTCGGGAATACGCTCCCGTATGATCGCAGTGAGAAGGGCGACCTCGGCGACATGATCCTTCTCCGCAGCATAGAGCAGGTCGTAGAATTCCGCCGCTTGTGCGTACTCCCCCATTTGATGTTCTCCTTCTTGGCACGGCAAGGCTGCATGTCACCGGACCGAGTTCGCCTTACTCTCGCCCAGACTCGTGGAACTCGGAGTAAGCAGAAGGCCAATCTTCGTGAGCACATCCTGCAACACTGTCGGTGGCACGATCGCGATCCGGCGTGCCAACCGCGCTCGCCAGTCCAGACTCTTTACCTGGTCCGCGAGTATCACGCCGGTGGTTTTCACCCCGGCGGGCAACGCAACTTCGAAGGGATATCCTTTCGCGTGACTGGTGATCGGACAGAAGAACGCAAGACCAGCCTTACCGTTGTACGCCGCAGGTGAAACAACAAGCGCTGGTCGGAGAACGGCTTGCTCGTGGCCCGCCTGCGGGTCGAATTGGAGCCACACGATCTCGCCCTGCTGGGGCACGTAACCCGTCGACGTCCGCCGTCGAGGCGTCGGGCCCGCTACCACACTTCTCGACCAACGTGCTGGCCCGTTGGGACTTCGCCATGAAGATTGTCGGGGGTGATCGCGTCTAGCAGCGCATCAAGGGTCAGGGCCGCGCTCACCGGCACAACGATGAGTCGGCCGTTCTCTACGGCGACATCGACCTGGGACCCCGACGTAAGATGTGTATCGGCGGCGAGGGTACGCGGGATGCGGAGGGCAAGGCTGTTACCCCATTTGCGAATGGCGACACGCATGAAACCTCCTCAGGCAGGCTGGGACTCCGTATCTACATTGAAGATACGCATCGACCGGAAGCTTGGCAAGGAGGTCTTCGCCCTGCACAACGCGCTGCGCTGCCCCCTACTTGCTCCACGGCGGCACAATCCCGTTCATCCGCGCATACGCAATCGACTGACCCAGATGCTCGTGCAAATGCGTGGTCGTCGCCACCCATGTCGCCTGCTGCGTCGACTTCTGGCCGAACATATCCAACGAATTCATCAGCATCGGCGCCGTCGTCTTCTGCATCGCCGTTTTCAAATGCGCAAAACTCATCTCGAGTTCGGCCACCGTCTGCTCACGCGTCAGCGTGCGCTTCTCATACGTGCCAAACGTCTTGAAGTCCTTCATGTCAAGCTTGGTCGACGCCGGCATCGGCGTGCCCACCAACGCCGGCATCAGATAGTTGTCCGACGCGACGTGGAGGAACACTTCACCAACGGATCGCACACCGGTACCCGGACGCCAGCCGTACTTGTCCACCGGCATGGCCTTGGCCAGCGCGACAAACTTCTGCGCGACGCCATCGACATCCTTCACGAGATCAATGATAACCGGAGCAGTCTGCGCGGCAACCGGAGACGACGGAATTGCCGCAAGGCACAGCGCGACAAAAGCTGGAGCGAAACGACGCATGGGGGGGTCTTGGTAAAGTGTGGGCTACTGGCGAATACGCCCTAAGACTGGGGACAGGAGACAAAAGACGGAAGACGTCCAGCCGACGGGATGTCTCCCGTCTCCAGTCTCCCTTCTCCCTTCTTAAATCGTCAAAATCCTCGGCCCCATCTCAGTCACCGCCACCGTATGCTCAAAGTGCGCCGACCGCTTCAAATCCGCCGTCACCACCGTCCACTTGTCACTCAACGTGCGCGTCTTCGCCGTC
>JANMRE010000225.1:0-2072 GCA_031370885.1 Gemmatimonadaceae bacterium | reverse complement strand
GCGCGCTCAACATGTCAGCCAGGGTGTGAAATCCCTTTGCCTTGGCGAGCTTCGCCGGCGTAGTTCCATCTTCCATGATGGCGTGCGGGTCTGCACCGCGCGATATCAGCAACTCGCACAGCGCCTGATCGCCGCGCGCTGCTGCCAAATGCAGCGGCTGAATGGCATTCTCGCCCCGTGCTTCCACGTCGGCACCGGCGAATACGAGCCGACGCACCAGCGTCGGATTGGCCGTGCCGGCCAAGGCCGCGTGCAAGGGTGTGTTGCGAATGGCGTTGGTGGCCAACGCGTCCAGTGGCGCGCCGTTATCGATCAGGAAGGCCGCGCAGTGGTCGCGTCCGAAAAACCCCGCCAGATGGAGTGGTGTCCAGCCATCACTGCTGCGTCGTGAAATGAGATCGGCATCGCGGTCGAGCGCCTCGTTGAGCGCTTTGAGATCGCCGAGTGCCGCCGCTTCGCAGGCGTCGTACGGGCGATCGCCGCGCAAGAGGGGCGCCAGATCGGTTGCACCCACGTAGCATGCATGGAGCACCAGCGTCTCACCGCCAACGCCACCGCGCGCGCGCAGCGCGGGCTCCGCGTCGAGCAGCGATGCGACCGTCGTTGCATCCCGCGCGCGAATCGCGTCGATCAGTCCATCCGTGGCGCGTGGCAGCATCACGATCCGGGTTGGTTATTTGAAGACGGGCACGGCGTGTTGGCTCTCACGATAGCTTATCCCGTTATGAGACCCTCCCGCAATCGGCGCTCCGCAGACGGTATCGTCTGGGGTTTTCTGTTCCTGGTGTCCGCTGCCGGGTGTCACGCTGGGCGTCGCTTGCCAGCAGCGCCTGTGAACGCACCTTCTCCGCTCATCATCGCCCACCGCGGCGCCAGTGGTCACCGGCCCGAACACACACTCCAGGGGTACGCGCTCGCGATTCAGATGGGGGCGGACTACATCGAGCCCGACCTGGTGTCGACCAAGGACGGCGTGCTGGTGGCCCGACACGAAAACGAGATCGGTGGTACGACCGATGTGGCCGACAAGTTCCCGGCCCGCCATATGCGGAAGGTGATCGACGGAGACAGCGTACGCGGCTGGTTTACTGAGGACTTCACACTCGCCGAGTTACGTACGTTGCGGGCGCGCGAGCGGTTGTCGTTTCGTTCACACGCGTTTGACGGACAGTTCGCGATACCGACGTTTGACGAAGTGCTGGCGCTGGCCGACAGCGCCGGACGTCGCCGAGGGCGGGTGGTGGGCGTGTATCCCGAGCTCAAGCATCCGACATACTTCAGGTCGATTGGGTTGCCGCTGGAACAGCGATTGCTGGACGATCTCACGGCGCGCCAACTCGATGGTCGCGACGCACCGGTGTTTATTCAATGCTTCGAGGCGGCGTCGCTCAAGGCGTTGCGCCCGAAAACGCGTGTGCGATTGGTGCTGCTGATGTCGGACGGCGCATTGGCGAGTGTGTCGGGCTTGCGTGAGATCGCGACGTTTGCTGATGCGGTCGGGGTGAACAGCCGCATGATTGTCGGCGCCGATACCGCGGCCGTGCCCACGACGGTGATACGTGATGCGCATGCGGCTGGGCTGGCCGTTCATGTGTGGACGCTGCGATCGGAGCCGACGTTTCTTGCGGCGCGGTATCGCGGGGATCCGTTGGCAGAAGTGCGGGAGTTTGCGCGACTGGGTGTGGACGGGATGTTTGGGGATTTCCCGGATGTGCTGGTGCGGGGGCTGGGTCGACGGTACTGAGGGGTGAGGGAGCGGAGGGGTGAGCAAGTGAAGGGGTGAGGGAAGAGCGGTGCGCGGTGAGGGTAGAGCAAACCCTCTGCGCTCACCGTTCTGGAGGCTCCTCAGTCCATTGCGAACTCGCGTTGGAACGCGACCGCGAACGAGAAGGTCTTGGCGCGACTGCGCGTTTCCATCATGTCGGCCACGCGCTCGAGACGCGCGGGGACGGCCATAATTTTTTCCTGTGCCTTTTTGCCCATTTCGTTGAGTCCGTCTACAGCGTCAATCGCCCAGTACTTGATTTGTTCTTCGACGATCTTGAGATAATCGCGCGGGCCGTAGATGCCGG
>JANMRE010000224.1:0-10527 GCA_031370885.1 Gemmatimonadaceae bacterium | reverse complement strand
TCGCTGATGGTGCGTGATGCGGCGCGAGCAGACAGCGTGGCGCACTCGCTGTTGGGGCCGCACGTCATCGTGGTCGCCGATGTCACCGATCGCGTGGCGTCGCACGCGGCGTGTGCGCAGGCGGTGGCCTCACTGGGTCCCATCGATATTCTGATCAACAACGCCGGCTCGGCTGTATCCGCCCCGTTTCTGAAGAGTGATGTCGCACTCTTCGAACGCATGCTCGCCGAACACCTGATGGCGGCCGTACACACCACGCACGCCGTGTTGCCTTCAATGCTCAAGCGCGAATATGGGCACATTGTGAACATCGCCAGCGTGGCCGGACTGTGGGGCGCACCGTACATCACCGCATACACGTCGGCCAAGCATGCGATGGTGGGGTTCACGCGGGCACTGGCGCTGGAGGTGGTGGCGCGCGGCGTTCGCGTAAATGCCATCTGCCCAGGATATACCGATACCGACCTGGTGCAGGGCGCGGTTGCCCGCATTGTCGCCAGGACGGGGCGCAGCACCACGGATGCGCAACAGTCCATTTTATCCGATGCCGGACAAGTACGAATGATCACCGCAACCGAGGTCGCCGACGCGGTACTCGCCGTGTGTACTGCGGCGGCCGACGCGCCAACCGGCCAGGCGATTGTGATTGACGGCTCGTTGCGCGCATGACCCCGTCCACCCGATCGCGCATGCCATCGCGCGCACCGAGTCCCACGTCAGCCGACGATCACGAATCGCTGCGCCTCTGGTTGCGGTTGTTCACCTGTACCACCCTCATCGAGCGCAGACTCGGCAGCACGCTCAAGCGTGACTTCGGATCGTCGCTGCCGCGCTTCGACCTGTTGGCGCAACTTGACCGCGCACCAAAGGGATTGCGCATGGGCGAGCTGTCAGAACGCATTCTCACCACGGGCGGCAACGTCACGTGGCTGGTGCGCGCGTTGGAAGCCGATGGCTACGTGTCGCGACGCGTGGCATCCGATGACAAACGCGCCGCCATTGTAAAACTCACCACGGCTGGCCGTCGACACTTTGCCACCATGGCGCGCGCCCACGAACAGTGGATCATCTCCATGTTTGCATGTTTAACGCCCGTCGAGCGCAAAACGATGCATGCGCGACTGGGCATCGTGAAGCAACAGTTCCGCCACTCCAGGACAACCGAATGAGCGATACCAACCCGATGACCGCGATGCGTCGCCCGCTCGCCGCGCTCAACCCCACGCACTTTGCCTGGAGCACCGCGCACAACGACCGCGTGGGGGTGCTCACGCTCAACCGGCCAACGCGCAAAAACCCGCTCACGTTCGAGTCGTACGCTGAATTGCGTGAGCTGTTTCGCGCACTCGTGTTCGCGTCGGATGTGCGGGCGATCGTGCTCACCGGCGCGGACAACAACTTCTGTTCGGGCGGTGATGTGTTTGAAATCATCGAGCCACTCACGCGTATGGCGGTGCCCGAACTGCTCGCCTTTACGCGCATGACCGGTGATCTGGTGAAGGCCATGCGGGCCTGCCCGCAGCCCATCATCGCGGCGGTTGATGGCGTGTGCGCCGGTGCCGGGGCCATTCTCGCTATGGCGTCAGACCTGCGCATCGCAACGCCGCAGGCTCGCACCGCATTTCTGTTCACGCGTGTCGGACTCGCCGGGTGCGACATGGGCGCCTGCGCACTGCTGCCGCGCATCATCGGCCAGGGACGCGCAGCGGAGTTGCTGTACACCGGACGTGTGATGGACTCCGCCGAGGGGGAACGGTGGGGATTCTACAACGCCGTGGTGGCCGGTGACGCGTTGCTGGCCGATGCAGTGCGTCGCGCCGGTGAACTGGCCAACGGACCAGCGTTTGCCCACGGCATCACCAAAACCATGCTGCAGCAGGAATGGAGTGTGTCGGTAGACACCGCCATCGAGATGGAGGCGCAAGCGCAAGCGCTGTGCATGAGCACGTTGGACTTTCGTCGCGCCTTCGACGCATTTGCCGCGAAAACCCCACCGGTATTCGAGGGTAACTGACCATGGGCATTCCTGCACATCTGGCGTGGCCGTTTTTTGAGGACACGCATCGCGCGCTCGCCGAATCGGTGACGGCGTGGGCGAGCGCGCAAGTGGTCGACGCCCCGTCGGTGGACGACGCGTGCCGCGACTGGGTTTCACGCCTTGGCAGCGCCGGATTCCTGCGATATTGTGTGCCACAGGCGTGGGGTGGAGCACTGCCCGCGCTCGATTCACGCGCGCTCTGCGTGCTGCGCGAATCATTGGCCGCCCATAATGGATTGGCCGACTTTGCTTTTGCCATGCAGGGACTGGGCTCTGGCGCCATCACGCTTGGCGGCACCGACCAATTGCGCGCCGAATGGTTACCGCGTGTGGCATCGGGCACGGCAATCGCAGCGTTCGCGTTGTCCGAACCCGACGCCGGCTCCGACGCGGGCGCCATGCGCACGAGCGCCACCCGCACCACCCACGGTTGGCGACTGAACGGCATTAAGACGTGGATCTCCAACGGCGGCATCGCCGATTTCTACTGCGTGTTCGCGCGTTCGGTACCCGACAGCACGGGCAGCAAAGGGATCAGTGCATTTCTTGTCAGGGCCGACACACCGGGGCTCTCGGTGACGGAGCGCATTGAGGTGATCTCGCCTCATCCGCTCGCCACGCTGGCATTCAACGGGTGCGAGGTCTCGCACGCCGCATTGTTGGGCACCGAAGGCGAGGGATTCTCACTCGCCATGCGTACCCTGGACATTTTCCGGGTTTCGGTGGCTGCCGCCGCCACTGGATTTGCGCGCCGCGCGTTACACGAAACGCTGCATCACGCCAGCACGCGCGCGATGTTCGGTACTACGCTTGGCGCGCAGCCGCTGGCGCAGGCCATTCTGGGCGACATGGCCACAGATCTCGATGCCGCGGCGTTACTCACCTACCGCGCGGCGTGGCATTGCGACACGCAGAGCGAACGCAGCACCGGCGTGGCGGCGATGGCAAAACTTGGTGCCACCGAACTGTCGCAGCAAATCATCGATCGCGCGCTCCAGTTGCATGGCGGACGTGGCGTGCGCGTGGGCGAGGTGGTGGAGCGACTCTACCGCGATGTTCGCGCGTTGCGCATTTACGAAGGGGCCACCGAAGTGCAACGACTGCTGGTGGGACGCGAGACGCTCAGGGCCCACCACAACCACTGAGGCGCATTCACGACCATGCTCCTGCATCCCAGCGGCCACGTCGATTCATTCACGCGCACGCAGTTGCCACCGGCCGAACAGTGGCCGGTGATGCTTTTGGATGGCGTGTACAATGCCCCGCCCCGATTGAACGCGACGGTAGAGTTGCTCGATCACGCCATCGATGAAGGACACGGCGATCGCGTGGCACTGGTGACACCGCACAGCGATGGCGGCTGGGAGGAAACGACCTACGCGCAGTTGGCCTCGCAGGTGGATGCCTTGGCGCATGTGCTGGTGCACGACATGAAGCTGGTGCCGGGGAATCGTGTGCTCCTGCGCGGATTCAACGGACGCTGGATGACGGTGGCCTGGTTGGCAACCGTAAAGGCCGGCCTGGTGGCAGTAACCACCATGCCGATGCTGCGATCTGCGGAGCTCCGCGTGGTCATCGAACGCGCCGCGTGTGCTGCGGCCCTGTGCGATGTGCGTTTGGTGGACGACTTGGTTAGCGCTACCGCAGACGCGCAAGGATTTCGCACGCTGCGAACCTGGGGTGGCGACAGCGCCGATGGACTGGAGCTGGCCATGTCGCATCACACCGGCGCGTTCACTGCGTGTCCAACGGCAAGCGATGACGTGGTGCTGATTGCGTTCACCTCGGGAACCACCGGTGTGCCCAAAGGGTGTATGCACTTTCACCGCGATATCATGGCCATGTGTGGGGGCTTCGCGGCGCAGGTGTTGCACATTGGTGCTGGCGATCGCTGCATCGGCACACCACCCATCGCGTTCACGTTTGGCCTTGGTGGACTGCTCTGTTTTCCCTTGGCGGCACGCGGCAGCGTGGTGCTGGTCGAGCGCGCCACTCCCGAGTCGCTGCTGAGCGTCGTGGCCGAAACGGGTGCGACAATCACGTTCACGGCGCCGAGTTTCTATCGACACATGGCCCTGGCCATCGGTCAGCAGCCCGGCCGGTTTGACACGTCGTCATTGCGTGTCTGTGTATCGGCTGGCGAAGCGCTGCCTGATGCCACACGAACCTTGTGGCGTGGGGCCACCGGAATCGAAATGCTTGATGGCATCGGTGCCACGGAACTCATTCACATCTTTATTGCCGCGGCCGGTGCCGACGTAAAACCCGGCGCCATCGGTCGCGCGGTACCCGGTTACGAGGTGGCGGTACTCAACGACGAGTTGCAGGCGGTGCCGAGCGGTGTCGTGGGACGGTTGGCGGTGCGTGGCCCAACGGGTTGTCGCTACCTCGACGATGCGCGGCAGACCGGTTACGTGCAACACGGCTGGAACCTGACAGGTGACGCCTGCACGATGGACGACGATGGGTACGTGTACTTCAAGGCGCGCACCGACGACCTCATTATCTCGTCGGGCTACAACATCGGGGCGCCCGAAGTGGAATCGGCGTTACTGCAGCACGACGCCGTGTTGGAGTGTGCCGTTGTGGGCCTGCCCGATGAGGAGCGCGGATTCGCCGTAAAGGCGTTTGTGGTGCTCAAGCCAGGCTACGAGTCCAGCAGCGCGCTGGTGGGAGCGCTGCAGGATCATGTGAAAGCCACGATTGCGCCGTACAAGTATCCTCGCCATGTGGAGTTCGTGGCGTCGCTTCCTAAAACCGATACCGGCAAGCTGCAACGCTTCCGTTTGAAGGAGACCGCGTGATTCATCGCACGCTGCAACCCGAGGGATGGCCGCGTCCGCGCGGATACGCGAACGGCATTTCAGCGCGCGGCCGACAGGTGCACGTGGCTGGGCAGATTGGCTGGGACGCCAGCGGGCAGTTGGTTAGCAGCGAGTTGGTGGCGCAGTCGCGTCAGGCGTTACGCAACATTGTGGACGTGCTGGCCTGCGATGGCGCGCGACCCGAGCATCTGGTGCGACTTACGTGGTACGTGGTAAACCGCGATGCCTACGTAGCGAGTGCGAAAGCGCTCGGCGAGGTCTATCGCGAGGTGATGGGTCGCCATTTTCCCGCGATGTCGGCCGTGCAGGTGTGCGCCCTCATCGAGTTGGGAGCGCTGGTGGAGATCGAAGCCACGGCCGTGGTGCCTGATAACGCGTGACTCAACGGCGAGACAATTCCTCGAAAAGGGCGCGCACGAAACGCTCGTGGCCTGCTGGCCACTCCTTCTCATAGGCGGCAGTGAGCTTGAGTGCGAGCACTTGCTCAATGGACTTTCCGGCCCGGACCTCCCGCTGCACCTGCTCCCGCGCAGCGTAGACGGCATCACGCCATGCCTTGAGCCGATTGCGATCCGTCACCTGGCCATGGCCGGGTACGATTCTGGTTTGCGCATTGCTCATAGCGTACACCTTGTCGGCAGCGCTGATCACACCATGCACCGAGCCACCGCTGGACAGATCAATAAACGGAAGGCCCGTGTTGTTGAACACATCGCCCATGTGAATCACGTTGGCCTTGAGGAAGTGCACGATGGCGTCGCCATCGGTGTGCGCCGGGGCCACATGCGTCACCATCACCGAATCGCCATTGATGTGGAACGTGACCCCGTCGTTGAATGTCACGACCGGCAAGGCCGCCTTGGGTGACGGCGGTTCCCGGCGATTCATGGCCGCCATGAATTGCTCAGTGGACATGCGTTTCCGCACGTTGTCGTGCGCCATGATGAGCACCCCGGCGTTGCCGAAGTTCTCGTTCCCCCCCGTGTGATCGAAATGCCAGTGGGTGTTGACCACGAACTTCACCGGCTTGTCGGTGAGCGTCCGGATGGCAGCAACAATTTTCGGCGTCAGTGGTGCGAACTGGTCATCAATGATGAAAACGCCGTTGTCGCCAATCGACACACCGATATTGCCCCCCGACCCGAACAACACATATACACCGGGTGACAGCTGAACGGGACGCACCTGCACCGTATCGTAGTTCACCTGGGCACCTAACGAACTGGAAACACCGAGCAGCGCGAGCGCGACGAGTAACCGCATGGTTCTGGAGGTTGGAAGTGAGGAGATGACGGAGGCGCTCAGGGTGTTGTCGACGGTGTGACCGGCTTGAGCCACTTGTCCAGCCACTGACGCTCGTTCAACATGCGATGCACCTGATTCCACGACCCACCAATCGCATGCGGCTGATCGGCGTACTGAATCATCCGGGTGGGCACGCCGTTCTTCTTGAGCGCCACGTACATCTGCTGCGCTTCCGAGTACGGCACGCGCTGATCTATCTCGCCATTGATGAACAGTGTGGGAGCCTTGGCCCGGTTGGCATAGGTGAGTGGTGATTGTCGGACCATGATGTCGCGTGCCTTGGCGTCCCATGGCGCACCGTAGAACTCAGTTTCCTTCGTGCGCGGAATGTCGGCATTGCCGTAGTCACTGGTCCAGTTCACGATACCCGCCCCGGGAATTGCCGCGGCGAATCGATCGGGATACTGCGTGATAAGCCAGTTAGTCATGAAGCCGCCGTACGAATGACCGATGGTGGCCACGCGCCTGGCGTCAATCGCATAGCGACCCAGCACGTGGTCAACGCCCGCCATCACGTCCTGACCATCGCGTGTACCCCACGCTCCCCACGTGCCCCACAGGAATTTCTCGCCATAGTTGGTGGAACTGCGAAAATTCACTTCCAGCACGAAGTACCCATTTGCCGCCAGATACTGGTTCTTGAAGTTGAAATTGTATTCGATAGCGCTATGCGGTCCACCGTGATTGCTCACCACCAGCGGATACGGTCCGCCGTTTGTCGTATAGCCGACGGGCACCGTGAGCCATCCTTCAATGGGCGTGCCGTCGGCGCTCGAGAAACGCAAACGCTCGGCCGCGCTGAGCGCCACTGCGTTCACGAATGGTGCATGCACCTGCGTGACTTGCACTTCGTTCGATCCATCGATGTCGGCAGTCCAGATTTCCGAGGGGGCGTCGAACCGGCCAACCAGATACGCCATGCGAGTGAACGCGCGGTCGAAACTGATACCACTCACGCGGCGTTCACCGCTGGTCACGGCTTGCACCTGCGGGCCGTCGAGCGACACGCGATACAGATGCTGCGTACCACCCACGCCGCCGGTGAAGTAGATGGCCTTGCTGTTCGGGCTCCACATCGCGTTCGCCGGCAGATAGTCCCAACTGGCCGTGAGCACGCGTTCCTCGCCGCCATTGACAGGGATGACCACAAGGTCGGTGGCGCCGCCATGATCGAGCGTGCGCGCGATGACAAAATCGGTGGTGAGCTGTCGCGTGCACAGTACCCACAGTCCGTCGGGTGAAAGCTGCGCGCCGTTGTAGTCGTAGTCGTTGTTGGGAGTAAGGCGGCTCAACTGCCCGCCGGTCGACACCGTCCAGGCGTCGGTGCGGCCGTACACGCGTTCATTGCGGTAGGAGGAGTCGGCGCTGAACAGCAGTCCGGATCCATCGCGCTTCCATTGCACGCCGGTGGGACGCAGGCCCAGTGCGGTAAGCGCGCGCGCCTCGGCCCCGACGCTCGGCGCGAGAAAGATTTCCTGCGGTGGACTTATCTCGGGATCGCGCACGTTCGGTGTGGGAAATGCTGCCCCGTCGCGATGGAAATCGAGCCAGTCGAATTGCACGCCCTTGAAACGTTCGTCGTGTCGCTTCTCGAATTCCGAAACGAACACGCGCGTCCGTTTCGGTGGAGGCACATCGCGTACCGTGGCTGTCCACTTGCCGCCGGGACTGGGCATGGCGCGTGAAGCATTGGCGCGCAGGGTCGGCGCGGCGCTGCTCATGGTGTCAACGCGCTCAGGTTGTGCGGGAGTTATCTGCAGCGTGCGCGTGCCAACCACGAATCGGAGCGTGCCATCGTCGTTCCACGAGGGCGCGGTGGCGTTGGAACCCGGTGCGCTCACGGCGCGTCCTGCCGCCGAACGCGTGAGGGGAGCCAGCCACACTTCACTGCCCGTACCGTTCGTCTCTTCAATGCGCGTGCTGATGGTGTAGGCCACCCACCGGCCATCCGGAGACATCGCCGGCGCACCTACGGTTTTGATCCGGTAGAAGTCTTCGATCGTGATCGCACGCTGACGCGCGGGTGTCTGGGCGCGGATAGCGCGCGGCACGCCCGGCAACGGGGCGACGCCCAGCGTCGCCACCACGACAACCGCGGCCATTCGAGTGCGGAGGACATGCATGCGAGACTTCCTGAAGGAGGGTGTCGGAGAATTGGGCTCACATTCGAAGTGATGTCAATGCATCTGCTCGCCCCTCTGGCCCGTCTACCTCTTAGGGCTTGAGTGCTTCCGGTGGTGCCGAGGGATTCTCGGACGACATCGAGCCGAGATATCCCGGCAGTTCCACGCCCGCAATATCGCGCAGCACCTGCATCATGGGCGGCATTGTGCGCGCCATGTTTTGCAGGAATCCGCTCGTACCGCCGCCGGGCACACCCGAATCCCATACTACAATCTTGTCGAACTTGATGTTCGAGATGGCCTTGGCCGATGTTTCGGCCAACGTGTCAAGGTGCTCCACCATCAGCAACTGAAACGCCTCCTTCGCGCCGCCTGCCGCCGCAACCAGTTCTTTCATGGCTTCGGCTTTCTTGGACATGATCTCGTACTGACCGCGCGCCTCGGCTTCGAGCTTCAAATAAATAGACTGCGCTTCCGCCTGCGCTTGAATGAGTTGACTCTCTGCGGCCGCCTGCGCTTCAACAATCGTTCGCGCCTTTTCAGCGCGAGCCGGTCCTTCCAGTTCGGCGCGACGCTCGGCTTCCACCCGGTCCAGCAGCGCCAATGCGGCCCGTGCCATGGCACGATTCTGTGATTCCTGCACCGACGCCTCGGCTTCGCGCTTGCGCGTTTCCGACATCTGATACGCTTCGGACTCGCGCACTTGCAGCGTGGCACGACTGGCGGCGACCAACGCGAGAGACGTCGCCTCGCCCTCGATGGCCTTCGCTTCGTTCTCGGCAATGGAGACGCGACGCGCCCGATCGGCATCCTTGATTTGCGCGTCGCGTTCGAATGCGGCTCGCTGTTCACCCACCGATTGCTCCTTCGCCACTTCGGCCACGCGCACCAACTTATCGCGTTCCGCCTCACGCGTGCCGATTTCCTGGATTTTTCGTGCGAGCGCCACCTGCACCGCGCGATCACGCTCGGCGTCGGCCACCCGCACCTCGCCCAGCT
This sequence comes from Gemmatimonadaceae bacterium, assembly GCA_031370885.1. GTDB lineage: Bacteria > Gemmatimonadota > Gemmatimonadetes > Gemmatimonadales > Gemmatimonadaceae > Gemmatimonas. The sequence continues at coordinate 1,237 of JANMRE010000224.1, read as the reverse complement.
TTTCCTGGTCGGCTACGTCACCACGCGCCTGCTGCACTGCCATCGCCGCGGCCTTCTTGCCGATGGCTTCGATGTAACCGGAATCGTCCCGCAGATCGGTGATGTTCACGTTGATGAGCACGAGGCCGATCTTGCGGAGTTCCGGTTCCAGCGATGTCTGAATACGGTGCAGGAAGCCTTCGCGATCGCGATTGATTTCTTCGATGCTCATCGATGCGATCACCTGACGCAACTGACCGAAAATAATGTCTTGCGCCTGTCGCTTGATTTGGTCGTGCTGGAGACCCAGCAAACGGATGGCCGCGTTCTGTCGCACTGCCTCTTCCGTCCCAACGGCGACCGTGAACACGCTGGGCACTGCGACACGAATGTTTTCCAGCGACAGTGCGTCCTTGAGCGGGATATCGATCTGGATGGGTTCGAGAGACAGATACGCGTATTCCTGAATCACCGGCCACACAAACGACCCACCACCGGAGATACAGCGCGCCGCGCCTTCCCCGGCTACCCGACCGGAAATCACCAGCACTTTGTTGGCCGGGCACCGTTTGTAGCGTGTGACAAACAGGAACGCCATACTGACCACGACGGTGAGAGCGAGCACCACGGCAATACCAATCAGGCCCGATCCGGACAATGCATCACTGAGCGCGGCTCCCTGCAAAAGCATGCTAGGCATCACCATCTCCTTGATCGAGAATACGGGGTTGTAGTGCAACGATTACCGTCGAGGGAGCAATCGTATCGATGACCAACACGCGCGCCCCGGCAGGAATCGCATCGTCCGGGGTCATGGCGTCCAGCTCCATCAGTCGCCCCTGCAGCGTGATGTGAATCTTGCCCGTGCCCGTGCGACGATCCGGCACGCTCAGGTACACCTCGCCCGAATGTCCCACGGTCGCGGCAAGCTTGAAGGACCGGTCGCTTTCCAGCCGCAGCATGCCGCGCATGAGCACGGCGGCGGCAACGGCGGCGATGATACCGGCGGCGGCACCGGCCAGGGCGGCCAGCGGACCGGGGAACCCGAACTTTTGTCCCGCCAACCCGCCGAGGCCCAGGAACGCAATACCGGCTGAAAGGGACCGCACGCTGAACAGTTGCAGTCCTTCGTTGAGGCCGCCGCCATGCCCGCTCAGGTCATGCGGCGCATGGTGATGCAGCCCGAGCAGCGAGGCGCCGAACTGCAGCACCACCACGCCCCCGCCAACCAGCAGGAAAATCCAGTAAAGGGTCGCCA
>JANMRE010000180.1:0-13187 GCA_031370885.1 Gemmatimonadaceae bacterium | reverse complement strand
GATGTTGTGGAGCACCGACAACTTCGACTCCTCCTTGGTTTTGAACGACGCAGGATCGTCAAGCACTTCGCCGTCGCGGTTGCCGAGGATGTTGGTGGAGTACCAGCCTTCGAGGCCGAGCATGCGCGCCTTGAGCCCCGGTGCGATGATCGTCTTCATCCACGTTTGACCCGTCTTGAAGTCCTTGCCGGAGATGGGCACGCCGCGCGATGCCGCCAACTCGGTAAGCGCCGGGAAATCGGCGGAGAGATTCGGCGCGCCGTTGCAGTAGGGCAGTCCTTCCATGATCGCGGCGTAGGCGTAGAGCATGCTCGGCGCGATCGCGTCGTCGTTCGCGTCCATGGCCGCCTCAAATGCGTCGAGGGTCTGATGCTGCGGCCCCGCCTTGATGTACGTCTCGGTGGAGCCGGTCCACACCATGACCCCCCGCGTGGCACCGCTGGAGACCATCACGTTGCGAATATCGGCACGAAGCTGCTCGGCCAGGTCGCGCTTGTTCGTGCCGGTTTTCACGTTGGTGGCGCCCTGGATACGCGTGACGTATCGGCTTTCGAACACCGCCGGCATCGGTTTGATCTGTTTCAGAAAGTCCGCAATCGGTTCGATGTCCGATTTTTCGAGCACACCGGCGCGGGTCGCCGCCGTGAACGCATCATCGGGAATGGGATCCCACGCGGCAAACACGATGTCATTCAAGGAGGCGAGCGGCACCAAGTCGCGAATCAGCGGACTGCGTGCGTCAGTGCGTTTGCCAAGACGAATCGTCGCCATCTGCGTGAGCGATCCGATCGGCGTTGAGAGTCCACGACGCACCCGTTCGACGCCAGCGATAAATGTTGTGGAGACCGCGCCGAGACCCGGCGTGAAGATGGCCAATTTTCCAGAGGCCGGGGCGACAGACCCGGCGGTGCCGCGATTCGATTCGTTCACTTCGCTTGTTCTCCCTGTGCGGTGGTCGTACGGTAGACATAGAGCATACGCTGCACCGCAGTGATCCAGGCGGTCACTGACAGCAGCGTGACGATAAAGGCGAGTACCCACCCGTTGAGGGCGAGTCCGAAGAGCGCTTGCGGCGCCGAAAGCAGAGTGATGCGTTCCGGGCGCTGCAGCAATCCGACACGCGCGTCGAGACCGAGTCCTTCGGCGCGGGCGCGCGTATAGGAGGTGAGAAACGTGGCAACCAGACCGAGCAACGTAATGATCAGCAACACGTCACTCTGATGCACAGCGCTGGTGGCATAGAACACCACAAGGCCACCCATCAGGAACCCGTCGCCGACGCGATCCAGCGTGGAATCGTAAAACGCCCCGAAGGTGGAGCTGCGCCCCGTACGGCGCGCCACCGTGCCGTCGAGCACATCGAACAGCGCCGTAATGCCGAGGAACAGCCCGCCCGTTCGGATGTGCCCGGTGGCGAAGATGCCACCAGCCACCATGGTGCACAGCGTGCCAAACGTGGTAATCGTGTTTGGATGCACTCGACGCCGCACGAGCCACGCCGCCACGGGTTCGATGACCCGTAGATAGCCGCGTATGATCGCGTTCCAGAGTGAGAGCATGTCGTAGGCTGCGGGTCGCAAGGCTGAAAATGACCGCGGGACGAGGCGTGCCTCGTCCCGCGGCGCCGCTGAGCCGCTCCATGTGGCAGGCCAGCCTTACAAAACTAGGACCGGCGGCGCATCAACGGTAGAGATGAATCCGGCGCGCGTCCCGTTCAAAGGCCACCGTGGCCGGCAATTGCCGGTCCATAACCGCGTCCGGATCGGCTCCCGACAGAATGGCTTCCCGCACACGCGACGATCCCATCCGCTCATCAAACCCTTTGGCGGTGATACGCAGGCTGTCCTTCTGAATGCGCGCCAATGCCCAGAGGATTGCCGCGCCCACGCGCGCTGGCTGCACCCGTTCGCGATCGGTCACTTCGATTCGAACTCCGGGAATCGGCTGCCCCGGATACTTGTTGTCGCCCGGCTGATTGGGAGTAAAGCGCTCGGAACGAAATCGTACCCCGCTCAGGGACAGGTCTTCCAGCAGTCGCACCAGCGTATCGGCTCGTAACCATGGCGCGCCGAAACGCTGAAATGGTTCTGACGTTCCGCGGCCAACCGACAGATTGCTCGCTTCAAATGGCACGAGCGCCGGGTACAGGAGCGCGCTCATCAGGTTGGGCAGATTGGGCGATGGACGGACCCACGAAATTGACGTTTCATCAAACCACATCTGACGACGCCAGTTGCGCATGGGCACCACGGTCAGGCGCGTGCCAAGCTTGAGTTGTGTCTGAAACAGCCGAGCCAATTCCCCCATGGTCAACCCGTGGCGCAGGGGCATCGGATACAGCGCAAAGCCGTTGGCGGATCGCTCGGCCGTGGGTTCATTGGGATTGGCCAGCGCGGAATCGAGCAGCGCGCCTTCTGTCCGTGAACCTGTGATGGGATTTGGCCGGTCGAGCACGAGTACCGGAATGCTGCGCCGCTCACCGGCCTTCATCGCGTACAGCATCACCCCTACGTAGGTCCAGGTCCGGGTTCCGATATCTTGCAGATCGACCACCAACACGTCGACGTCGCGCAACAGGCTGTCGGGCGGGGCAATGGTGCTCCGCTGATACAGCGAGTGCACCACCAATCCGGTGGTCACGTCTTTATCATCAGCGAGATCAGGCTTGTCGGCTGTTCCGTTGGCACCGTGCTCGGGGGCAAACAGCCGTACCAGCTTGACTCCGGCGCGCTGCGCCCGCGGATCACTGGCCAAAAGGTCAATCGAGCGCCGCCCCTTCTCGTCAACACCTGTCTGGTTTGTGATCAGCGCCACGCGCTTGCCAGCCACCAGCTTGATGCTATCGTCCAAGAGCACCGAGATGCCAAGTCGCACCTTGCGATTGCCGCGAAACGGTATACCCTCGATGCCGTCATCCGGCATCGGACCGTTGTCGGGTGGTCCGTTTGACGCGCAAGCCGCCGCGACGATCGTCAGCGCGAGTACCATCGCTTGACGCACCACCCTGCCGTGACGGCCCCGCCGACCCGATGCCACCACCCGTGCTCGCCCGCTCTTGAGATCCGTCACGCACTCCTCCGAATGATGCCGAGGCGCCAGATTGGCACATCGGTCCCACCTTCCCGCCAACACACTATGGTCGAGCGCCCCTACCTGCGACTGCTCGTTGCAACGTCGTCTCGACGGGTGCTGCCGGCCGTCGTTGCTCTCCTCGTCAGCTGCGCCAGCTCAGGGGTGGTGCACGGTCAGCCATCCGTTCGTCGCGCTCTCGGGCCCCTCTCGCTGGTTCCCGGAACGCCGCTCCCGCTGACCCATCGCCGATGGATCGACCGCACCCTGACCACACTCACGCTGCGACAGCGGGTCGCGCAGATGATGATGGTGTGGGTACTGGGAGATTACACGAACGCACGGGAACCCGGCTTTCTCAAGCTCGTCGATCAGGTGAAACTGGACGGAATTGGTGGTCTGGTCATGTCGCTGGGCTCGCCCATTGAAGTGGCCGCCAAGGTCAATAGCCTGCAACGGCGTGCGCGGGTGCCCTTGCTTGTGGCCAGTGACGTCGAGCCCGGACTCGGTCGATTGGAGGGCGGTGTGTTCGTCACTTCCTTCTATTCTGCTGGTTCAGCGACGGTCCTGCCCAGCAACATGGCCATCGGTGCTGCGGACAGCGAGTCATTTGCCGAAATCATGGGTCGTATCACCGGCATTGAGTCGCGGGCCATAGGCATCCACATGGCGTTCGCGCCAGTCGTGGACGTCAACAACAACCCCAACAATCCCGTCATCAACACGCGTTCGTTCGGCGAGGACCCGCAGCGCGTCGCCGCGCTGTCGGCCGCGTTCGTGCGCGGTCTTCAGCGCACCGGCGTGGCCGCCACGCCCAAGCATTTTCCGGGACACGGCGACACGGACATCGATTCGCATCTCGGATTGCCGGTCATCAATGTCTCTCGTCAACGACTCAACGAGATCGAGTTGGTTCCCTTCGCTGCGTCGATCGGGGCTGGTGCCGCGGGCATGATGACCGCCCACATCGCACTGCCGACCGCCTTTGGCGACAGCACACCCGCCACGCTTTCAGTTCGCATGATGCGCGGCCTCCTTCGTGATACGCTGCGCTTCCGCGGACTGACGGTAACCGATGCAATGACCATGGAGGGCATCGCGAAGGGATATGGGGTCGAGGAAAGCAGCATTCGCGCCGTCGAAGCGGGCGACGATGTGTTGTTGATGCCGCCCGATGTCACACGCGCCATCAACGCGGTGGTGGGCGCCGTGAAATCGGGACGCATCTCGAAAGCGCGCATCGACGAGAGCGTGCGCCGCATCCTGGAACTCAAACTGCGCACGGGCGCCATTGCACGCCCACTCGTCTCCCTGGAGACCCTTCGCGACTCGGTCGGTTCGCCGGAGCATTTCCGTCTCGCACAGCTGGTCGCCGAGCGCGCCATCACCTTGCTGCGCGACAGCGTGTCGCTGGTGCCCGTCGCCTCGGCGGCATCGCTCTACGTCATCACGCTTGCGCCGGAGAACGATCCACTGGCCGGCACGTGGTTTACCAGCGAGGTGCGCAGTCTCGGCTCCCGCGTGCGGGCTACCCGGGTTTCACCGCGGGTGGGTCAAAATGAATTGGACTCGTTGGCGACGGAGGCGAAGACTGCCGACCGCATCGTGGTGTACAGCTACACGCGTACCCTTGAAGGGGATGGACGTCTTGCCATTCCCGTTGCTCTCGCACGGTTCGTGACGGGACTCGCCGAAACGGGTCGGTTGGTCGTCGTGGCTGGTGGCAATCCGTATCAAATTCGACAGATACCGCACATTCCGACGTACCTCGTTACCTATGGACGAGGGGAAGCGTTGGAACGTGCGGCAGCGCGTGCCGTGATGGGACGCGTCACGATCAGCGGTCGCACGCCCGTTTCCCTTCCCGGCTTTTTCGCGCGCGGCGATGGGCTGGATCGAATGGTCCGCGCGCTGCCGGAAGGAGGCAGGCCATGATCTCACGACGTACACGCGTGCGCCAGCGGTGGTATGCGCTCGGCGTTTCGACGAGCCTGCTGGGTGCGTGCGCCTGGGGACTGCGCGCGGCGCCTGTCCCCCGTGACACCGCGGTGCAGAGCGTTCGTGCGACGGCGGTACGCGACTCCATCACCGCGGTGCTGCGTCGCGCGGTCGCCGATGGCGCGTTTCCCGGAGCGTATGCCGCCGTTGGAACCGTGCGTGGGATCATCGCCGAGGTGGGCGTGGGCCAACTCGATGCCAACGATCGTCAGCGCCCCAATGCGGAAACCGTTTGGGACCTCGCCTCGCTCACCAAGGTCATCGGCACCACGACGGCGGTGATGCAGTTGCAGCAACAGGGGAAAATCGCGCTCGATTCGCCGGTGGTCCGTTATCTCCCGGAGTGGAAAGCGCGCGGTGCCTCGGTCATAACCGTGCGTCAGTTGCTCACGCATTCGGGTGGCTTGCCCGCGTGGCGGCCGATATACAAGGAGGCCACCTCGGCGTCGGATGCGCTCCAAAAGCTGCTGGCCACCGAACCGGATACGCTTCCCGGCATTCGATTTCTCTACAGCGACATCGGCTTCATCCTTCTCGGCCAGCTCGTAGAGCGCGTCAGCGGCGAACCGTTGGCACAGTATGACACCGCGCATGTATTCGGCCCGCTTGGCATGTCGGACACGCGCTACTTGCCGCCAGCCGCGTGGCGGTCGCGAATCGCCCCTACAGAAGTGGATCCTTGGCGGCAACGTCATCTCCGCGGCGAAGTGCATGATGAGAACGCGGCGATGTTGGGTGGTGTCTCCGGCCACGCGGGGCTGTTCTCCAGTGGACGGGATCTGGCGAGATTCGCCCGCATGTACCTTGGGTCGGGCACGCTCGACGGGAAGCGGGTCCTCGACTCCACCACGATCGCCACATTCACCCACGTGCAGAATCCGAACGTGTCGCACCGGGCACTCGGATGGGAAACGCCTACCGGTGGCAACTCTGCCGGCGGACTGATGTCCGGTGTCGCCTTCGGACACACCGGCTTCACGGGAACATCGCTGTGGATGGATCCCCAACAGGGGATCTTCGTTCTGTTGCTCACCAACCGCGTGAATCCGACACGGGAAAACCGAAAAATCGGGACGGTGAGGAGTGGGTTGGCCGATGCAGTGATCAGCGCCTGGAACGCCACGGGCCGGAGGAACTAACTGACGCCCGGGGGTTTCTTGAAGGGGAGCGATCTATTCGTTATTTTCCTGCTGGACATTCGCGACCAGTTTGGTGACTCACCGCGCCTGCGGCGAGCCCTCCTATCCGGCGCGCACACAGACCGGCCAACGGCAACGCCGCGGGCGGTCGATTCGGAGAGACGCAATGAGCACGATGCAGCAACCTGAGGTGATGGTCGTGATCACGCCGGTGGCCGCGGTCGAAGTTCGCAAGTTCATGGAGGCCGAAGGGGTCACTGCCGAACAGGGTGGTCTTCGCGTGTCGGTTATGCCTGGCGGGTGCAGCGGTTTCAAGTACGGACTCGTGATCGAAGACAAGGTGGGTGATGACGATCTCGTGGTCGGAAACGACGGTTTCAACGTGTTCGTGGATCCGTTTTCCGCGCAGTACCTCTCCGGGACGGTGATCGACTACGTCACGTCCATGCAGGGATCCGGTTTCACGTTCAAGAACCCCAACTCCACCGGCGGCTGCGGCTGTGGGAGTTCATTCTCCGCCTAGCGCGTCGCGATGGCCCAAGGCCATCGCCTGCATGCCGCAGGTGCTTTCTGCGCTGAGAGCGTACCACCGATTCTCAGGCCCGCGCCCTCGTCTGACGGCGCGGGCCTGTGCACATTCCCCTTCATGTCTTCTTCTCATTATTCGTCCGGCGGCTCGCACCGCACGGCGCGCGAACGCATCCGCACGGTGGTGGTGGCGTCGCATGACGACCTGGCCCGTGAGGTTGCTGGTCGCATCGCGACCCTGATTCGCGCCCGCGCGGTTGAGGGCCGAAGTGTGGTGCTCGGACTGGCCACCGGTTCGACGCCGATTGGGGTATACCGCGAACTCATTCGCCTGCATCGCGATGAAGGATTGAGTTTTCGCGACGTCGTCTCGTTCAACCTGGACGAGTACTGGCCGATGTCCCGCGACAGCATCCACGCGTATCACCGCTTCATGTGGGAGAACCTGTTCTCTCAGGTGGACATCGACGCGAACAACGTGCACATCCCAGATGGGACCTGGCCGCGTGAGCAGCTTGACGACGCTTGCCGCGCGTACGAGGCAGCGATCGTCGCGGCGGGTGGCATCGATTTTCAACTGCTCGGCATTGGCAAGACCGGGCACATCGGCTTCAACGAACCGGGATCCGGCGAGGCGAGTCGCACGCGACTCATTCACCTCGACAGTGTAACGCGTCGCGATGCCTCGGCGGATTTCTTCGGCGAGGCGAACGTGCCGCGCGAAGCGATCACCATGGGGATCGCGACGATCCTCGAGGCGCGAGAGATCGCGATCCTGGCGACCGGTGAGCACAAGTCAGGGATCGTGCGACGCGCGGTTGAAGGCGAGATCGATCGCGCGGTGGCCGCGACGTTCCTGCAGCGTCACCCGAATACGACGTTCTTCCTTGATGAGTCGGCAGCGGCCGATCTGTCGCGCATTGCCACGCCGTGGCTGCTCGACGAAATCCTGTGGGACGATGCACTGGAGCTGCGCGCGGTCACCTGGCTGGCCAAACGCACCGGCAAGGCCATTCTCAAGCTCACCGAACAGGACTACGCCGAACACCACTTGTCGTCCCTCGTGTCGCGGCACGGTACGCCTGGCGCGGTCAACGGCATCGTGTTCAATGCGCTCGGCGCGAAGATCCGCGGCAAGAGCAAGTTGCCGCGCGGCCAGCGCGTTATTTGTTTCTCGCCGCATCCGGACGACGATGTCATCTCGATGGGCGGCATCCTCCGCAAGTTCGTGGAAAATGACAATGACATTACCGTGGCGTACATGACGAGCGGGAATATCGCCGTGTTTGATCATGATGTGCGTCGGTACATCGATTTTCTGGAGCGACTCGATCATCAGCAGCTGAGCGACGCGACCGCCACGCGCCGCCTGGTCGCCACGGTACGCGCGTTTCTGGATACGAAGCCGGCCGGTGCGGTGGATATTCCCGCTGTGCAGGATATCAAGCGTCTCATTCGCGAAGCAGAGGCGGTGAGCGGTATCGAAGTCATGGGGCTCGGTCGGGAGAACGCGCAGTTTCTCAACTTGCCCTTTTATCAGACGGGCAAGGTGCGCAAGGATCCGATCGGTCCGGTCGACGTGGCCATTGTCGCGCAGTTGCTGCGCGCGCTGACGCCGGACATTGTGTTCGTGGCCGGCGATCTGTCCGATCCGCACGGGACGCATCGCATGTGCAAGGAGGCCATCGATGCCGCACTGGCGGACGTGTATGATGGATCGACGGAGTCGCCCGTGCCTCCGCAGGTATGGTTGTATCGCGGGGCGTGGCAAGAGTGGCCCGTCACCGAAGCCACCGTGCTGTGTCCGATGTCGCAAGAGGAACTGACACTCAAGATCCAGGCGATCTTCAAGCACCAGTCGCAGAAGGACTCCATGCCCTTTCCCGGTCAGGACGAACGCGAGTTCTGGCAGCGCGTCGAACAGCGCAACAAATCGACGTCCGCGGAACTCGACCAACTTGGACTGGCGGAATACTTCGCCATGGAGGCGTATGTCATCGTGTAGTGGGGACTCGGCATGAACGGCCGATTCAACCTGATTGATCTCACAGTACTCCTGGTGTACCTCGCGGGAACGACTGCGCTTGGCATGTGGATCGGCCGCGGGCAAAAAACGGCCAACGAGTATTTCGTGGCCGAACGGGCCATTCCCTGGTGGGCGGTGCTGTTTTCGATCGTGGCCAGCGAGACGTCGGCCCTGACGTTCATCAGTATTCCGGGGCTGGCCTACACGGGCAACCTTGGGTTTTTGCAAGTGGTTGTCGGCTACATCATTGGCCGCATCGTTGTCTCGTACACGCTGCTCCCCCGGTACTTTCAGGGACAGCTCGTGACGGCGTACGCGCTGCTGGAAACCCGCTTCGGACTGCTGACGCGTCGATTCACGTCGATCGTGTTCATGTGCACGCGCGCGCTGGCCGACTCCGTGCGCGTCTTCGCCACCGCGATTCCCGTGGCGCTCATCATCGGCCCGGCGCTGCCAAAGCAGTACGCCATGCCCACAGCGATCATCGTGCTGGGTGTCCTGACCGTGGTGTATACGTACCGCGGCGGCATGAAGGCCGTTGTGTGGACCGAATTGGTGCAAGCGAGCATTTACGTGATCGGCGGCCTGTCGGCGATTGTCCTCATCGGTCAGAGCGTACCGGGCGGCTGGTCCAGCATCGTTGACCAGGCGCGTGTCGGGGGCAAACTGCAGTCTATCGACTGGTACACGGGATTCGACCGACCGCACACCGTGTACGCGGGGGTCATCGGTGGGGCGTTTCTGGCCATGGCGTCGCACGGTGCCGATCAACTGATTGTCCAACGATTGCTCTCGAGTCGCTCACTGCGCGAAGCGCAACGCGCGTTGATCGGCAGTGGCATCGTGGTGTTCGTGCAGTTTACGTTGTTTCTCATGGTTGGCGTGGGCCTTTGGGTGCTCTACGGCGGGAAGCCGTTTTCCGCGGCCGACCAGATCTTTCCGTCGTTCATCATCGAGCGGATGCCGCACGGCCTGATCGGACTCATTGTGGCGGCAATCGTTGCGGCGACGATGAGCACCCACTCGGGCACCATCAACGCACTGGCGGCGGCGACCACGCATGACATCTATCTGCCGCTCACCAGACGCAGCCCGGACGATCCCCGGACACTCAAGGTCGGCAAGTTGTTCGCGCTTGCGTGGGGTATCGTGCTCACGCTCGGCGCGCTGATGTTCAAGGAACAGGGCACGCCGGTTGTCGTGATCGCCCTGTCGATTGCCTCGTTCACGTACGGCGGATTGCTTGGGGGCTTTTCTCTGGGGCTGTTCTGGCCGCGTGCGGTCCAACGTGATGCCATCCTTGGCATGAGCGTCGGTATTGGCACGATGGCGTTCATCGTGTTCGCCAAGCAGTTGGTTGCTGCGTTTCCTGAACTTGGACCGACCTTGGGCGGCGTAGCCACGATTGCCTGGCCGTGGTACGTGTTGATTGGCACATCCATCACGTTCGTGACGGGAATGCTCTCTTCGTTCACGCATCCAGCGCCCGCTGGACCGAACATCATACCGGAGACGCGCGCATGAGCGCCGGACCACTCGACATTTCTCCGCTCGTCGTGGGCATTGATGGCGGCGGTACGCGCACGCGCGTTATCCTGGCCGACGCCAACGGCACCGTGCTCGCGCGCGCGGAAGGTCCGGCCACGGCGCTGAGTCCTGGTGAAGAATCTCTTGCGGCCGATATCATTCAGACCTTGATCGGGGAGGTGTTGGCTGCAGCGCAACGCTCCGACGTGCGACCGGCGGTGTGCGTCGTGGGTGTCGCGGGTGCCGGTCAGGAACGGGCGGCGCAAGCATTGTGGTCGGCGCTGGCGACGCGACGCATCGCTGATGATGTGTCCGTGCAGGCCGATGCCACGATTGCCCTCGACGACGCCTTCGGCGATGACGCCGGCATCTTGCTGGTGGCCGGTACGGGTTCCGTGGCATTTGCGCGGGCACCGGACGGACGCTTCGAACGGTGCGGTGGCTGGGGTCCCCATGTGGGTGACGAAGGGAGCGGCGCGTGGCTGGGGCGCCGAGCATTGAGCGTGGTCACAGCGTCGCAGGACGGGCGCGAACCGGACACCGCACTGACCGGCGCGGTCCTCACCGCCCTTGAACTCGAATCGCTCGACGCGCTCATTCCGTGGGCGGCCAGCGCAACACCGGCGCAACTCGCAGCGCTCGTGCCCGTTGTCTGTCAGGTGGCGTCAACCGGCGACCTGCGCGCGAATGCGTTGATCAGTCTGTGCGTCGAGGAGCTGATGCTGCATATCCGCACGTTGGCGCGTCGCAGTTTCGTGGATGAACGCGCCGCGATTCCGGTGGCCCTGGCCGGCGGACTGATGGCGAAAGGATCGCTGGTTCGAAAGCGGCTCGAACAACGACTGAAGAGTGCGGTGCCCGGTGCGACGGTGCGGTCGGACGACGTGGATGCCGCGCGAGGCGCCGTGCGGCGCGCCAGGCGAATTCTGGGATGATAAGCGGTACTGCCACTGCGGTTGGGGTACTGCCACTGCGGTTTTGGTACTGCCACTGCGGTTTTGGTACTGCCACTGCGGTTTTGGTACCACCACTGCGGTTGCTATACCCCCACTGCAGTGGTTGGACTGCTGTCAAATTCCCCTTCCCACCGGGCCATCACCGCGGTTGCCAGACAATTGCCGATCAGATTGACCGACGTGCGGGCCATGTCCATGATCGCGTCGACACCAAGGATGACGGCGATGCCTTCCAGCGGCAGGCCGAATTGCGCCAATGCGCCGGACAAGATAACGAGCGATGCGCGCGGCACCGCCGCGACACCCTTCGACGTCAACATCAGCGTGAGCATCATGAGCAGCTGCTGACTGATCGGCATGTCGATGCCCGCCGCCTGCGCGACAAAAACGGAGGCGATGGCCAGATACAGCGTGGAGCCGTCGAGGTTGAACGAGTAGCCGGTGGGCAACACGAACGAGACAATGCGTCGCGGCACGCCGAAGCGCTCCATTGCCTGCATGGCCTGCGGGAACGCGGCCTCGCTGGACGCAGTGGAAAACGCAATAAGCCACGGTTCCTTGACTGCGCGCCAAAATCGCTTCACCGGAATCCGGAAGATCAGCGCCACCGGAATCAGCACGAACACCACCAACACGATCAGCGACACATAGAGAGTGCCCACCAGTTTTGCGAGGTTGAGCATCACGCCCAAGCCACTCTTCCCCACGGTCACGCCAATCGCCGCGCCAATCCCGATGGGGGCATAGGCCATCACGATACCCACGAACTTGAACATCAGATCACTGAGAGACTGCAGCCAGTCCAACATCACGGTTTTCGATTTCCCTTCAACCCGCGCCAACGCCACGGCGAACAGAATCGCGAAAAACACCACCTGAAGCACTTCGTTCTTCGCCGCTGCGTCGAAGAAACTCTCCGGCACCGTATGCTCGAGCACCGAACTGAATGTCGGCGATTTCGTCGCCATGACCTTGAACTCGTCGGTGGCGGACGTGGCTTGCAACTGCACGCCTACGCCGGGCTTGACCAGATTGACCGCGATCAAGCCGATGGCCAGCGCCAGCGTCGTGACGATCTCGAAGTAGATGATGGAACGCAGGGCCAATCGGCCAACCTTCTTCATGTCATCCCCGTGCCCGGCGATGCCCACCACCAGCGTGGAAAACAGCAACGGCACGATCAGCGATTTGATCATTCGCAGGAAGATGTTCGCGAATGGCTTGAGGTTGGGCGCGAAGTCGGGCGCAAGCCAACCGATCAGAATGCCGATCACCATCGAGATCAGGATCCATTGCGAGGAACTGATGCCGAGAAATCCGCGGCTGGGTGGTGTCGGAGTCACTGCAGGAGAGTGCGCCATAGTCAGCCGTGTTTCAATGGTCAAGAGGAGGCAGCACGTCGCGCGCTGCACCGGGATTGCGCAGTACCGAATGCCGGTAGCCGTACAGGAAATAGCAGGTGAGGCCGATCGTCATCCACACGCCAAACGCAATCCATGCGCTGACCGGTAGCCCCTTCATCACGAAGACGCAGGAGCCCGCACCCAACAGAGAAACGCCCCAGATAAAGGGCACGCGAAACGGGCGCGGTCGATCGGGCTCGCGGACCCGCAACACCAGCACGCCAATGCACACCACGGCGAATGCGGCCAGCGTGCCAATGTTGGTGAGGTCATACGTGGAGGCATCGTTCATCACGAGGGCCCCGGTGGCAACCGCCACGCCCGTGATAATCGTGGTGATGTGCGGGGTGCGCGTTTTTGGATGGAGCTTCGCGGCGAACCGTGGCAGCAGGCCATCGCGCGCCATCGCATAAAAAATGCGCGGCTGGCCGTACTGAAACACCAGCAACACCGCGGTCAACGACACAACTGCACCGCCCGCGACGATCTGACTGGCGGTGGTGAGACCCGCAATCGTGCCGCGGAGCGGCCCCTGCACCGA
>JANMRE010000152.1:0-3784 GCA_031370885.1 Gemmatimonadaceae bacterium | reverse complement strand
CCTGCACGATGGCCATGGCGCCCAACTCTGAAAGTCGATCGTGCAATTCGCCGTACGTTTCGATGTCATCGATCGGCGTGCGCAGCACATGCAGCATCGGACCGGCATCGAGCGCCGGAACCATTTGCATGATCGTCACGCCAGTTTCGCGGCTTCCGTCCAGCAGCGCGGCCTGAATGGGCGCTGCACCGCGCAGCTTTGGCAGCAACGAGGCGTGGATATTCAACGTGCCGCGCGGCGGAAGGTCGATCACGGCCGACGGGAGAATACGCCCATAGGCGACAACGACCGAGACATCAGGCTCCAGGTCCCGCACGCTGGCCATGAACGATTCGCCGCGCGGTTTCTCCGGTTGCAGAACCGGAATACCTTCTTCGAGCGCAACGCGTTTGACCGGAGACGGATCGACGTGCGAGCGCGAGCGGCCCCGAGGCTTGTCCGGCTGCGTAACCACCCCCACGACGTCATGGCCCTCACCCAACAGGGCACGCAGTGGTGGCACCGCGAACTCAGGGGTGCCCCAGAACAGGATCCGCACGGTCTTCTCGAAAGCGGACGTCAGTCCGCGGACGCCGCGTCACGTTCGGGCGGGAGATCCCCGACCGGCAACACGCGCAGCAACTTCGGATACTTCACCCGTTCCTCTTCCCACTCCCGCATTGCCGATCGACGCTTCAGCAGGCTCAATCGATCGGTGAATAACTTGCCGTGCAAGTGATCGATTTCATGTTGCAGGCAGCGGCCCAGCAGCTCGCTGCCCTCGACCTCATACCATTTGCCATCGATGTCCTGGGCGCGAACGATGACCCGTGCTGCGCGCTGAACGTCGGCGTAAATCTCCGGCAGGCTCAGACAGCCTTCCTCGCCCTTCACCGTGCTTTCGCGCAGGATAATCTCGGGATTGATAACCACCAGACGCACGTCGTCGGCGTCCACCACGGCCACGCGTTCCCGACGTCCTACCTGCGGTGCCGCGAGTCCTACGCCCTTCGCCGCATGCATCGTGTCGAACATGTCATCCACCAGTCGGCGCAGGTCCGGCGTAATCGTTTCGACACGCTCGGTTTCCTGCCGAAGGATTGGCGAGCCGAGTACGTGAATGTCGAGCAGCGACACCGGTCGGTCAGGTGGATGCCGCGCTGGACGCGACGCGGGAAATACGACCCCGCTCGATGATGAGTCGCGAATCGGCCGACTTGATCGTGATGCGGTCCTCCATGGTAGTGACCGTCGCGCCGTCTTTCGTTTGCTGGGCAATGTGCAGCACCTCACCAACGATGCCGCCAGCGGTCACGATCTCGTCGCCTTTCTTGACCTCCTTGATGCGTGCCTCGTGTTTTTTTCGTTGCTGCTGCTGCGGGCGGATGAGCACGAAGTAGAAAATCGCGAAGATCGCGCCGTACATGAACACCATCTGGGCGATTGACCCACCGGCAGCCTGAATCGCGAGCAACGACGCGGAAATTTGAACAGTCATGGGATATTGGAGGCGGACGTGACGGTCGTACGGGACAGGTAGCGGGCAAGCCACGCTCGGCTCCAGCCGTCGAACGTGCCGGTGGCGAGCGCCGTTCGCGCCTCGCGCATCAGCGCAACAAGGAAATGTACATTGTGGAGGGAGAGGAGGCGGAGTCCGAGCAACTCCCCGGTGACGAACAGGTGTCGCAGATAGGCGCGCGAAAAGCGGCTGCAGGCGGCGCAGTTGCAGTCCGGGTCCAGCGCCGCGGGGTCCTGCCGAAAGACGGCATTCTTGATGTTCCGACGGCCATCCCGGGTAAAGAACGCCCCGGTCCGTCCCATCCGGGTGGGGGCCACGCAGTCAAACAGATCAACGCCACGCGCAACGCCTTCCACCAAGTCCTCTGGGAATCCGACGCCCATAAGGTAGCGAGGCCGATTGGTCGGCAATTCGCCGTCGACCACGTCAAGCATGGTGTACATATCGTGCTTGGCCTCTCCCACTGACAGTCCGCCAATACCCACACCAATCCAGTTGTCCATGTCGCGAATGGCGCGGGCCGATGCGCGACGCAGGTGGGCATGAATGCCGCCCTGGACGATCGGGAACAGCGCCTGCAGCGGCGTCGGGGCAGCGGGATCATCGCGTTCCAGACGCGCGAACTCGGTTCGACACCGTTCGAGCCAACGCAGGCTGCGCTCCATCGCGACACGGGCCGATGCCTCGTCGGATTGACCCGGCACGACATGATCGAACTGCATGATCACGTCGGCACCAAGGTTGCGCTCGATGTGCATGACGGATTCCGGCGTGAACAGATGCAACGAACCGTCAAGGTGACTTCGAAACTCGACGCCGTGCTCGCTGATAGTGCGCAATCCTTCCAGTGAAAACACCTGGAATCCACCCGAATCGGTGAGCAGCGGTCCGTGCCAGTGCATAAACTGATGGAGTCCTCCCATCGCGCGTACCACGTCGTCGCCGGGCCGCAGGTGAAGGTGATACGCGTTGGCCAGCACCATCGTCGCGCCGAGCCGCGTCAAATCGTCCGGATCGAGCGCTTTGACCGACGCCAGCGTACCAACCGGCATGAACTGCGGCGTCTCGATCACGCCATGCGGCGTGGTGAAGCGGCCTGCGCGGGCGGGGCCGGAGTTGTGTGTGATGGTGAAGGGGAAGGGCATGGAGTCTCCCGTCTTCAAATCACACACATCGCGTCTCCGTACGAATAGAACCGATAGTTCTCGGCGACGGCGGTCCGATACGCCTCCATCGTGAGGTCGTAGCCCGCGAACGCGGCGACCAGCATGATGAGCGTCGACTTCGGAAGGTGGAAGTTCGTGATCAGGCGATCGATACCACGAAACACATGCGGTGGTCGCAAAAAGATGTTCGTGTTGCCGCGCGTTGCCTGAATGCGTTGGCGGTCATCGGCCGCTGTTTCCATCGTGCGCACACTGGTGGTGCCAACCGCCCACAGCGCGCCGCCGCGCGCGCGTACGTGGTTCATCGCCGCTGCCGCCGCCTCGCTCACCTCGCACCACTCTTCATGCATGAGATGCCGCGACGGATCGTCATCCTGCACGGGTCGGAAGGTGCCCGGTCCGACATGGAGCAGCAGGTCAATGCGCTGTACCCCGCGTGATGCGAGACGCGCCAGCAATTCCGGTGTGAAATGCAGTCCGGCGGTTGGTGCGGCGACCGATCCGGACTGCTCCGCATACACCGTCTGGTAACGCGTCGCGTCCGCCGGGTCATCCGCGCGTCCGATATAGGGCGGCAACGGGATATGCCCGTGCTGGTCAATGGCGACCTGTGGATCGCCGGCGGTGAGCAACTTGACGATGCGCGTATGGCGTGGCGTGCTGTCGACGATCTCAACCTGGAATCCAGGCGCGATGGTGACGATGCGCCCCGGTCGCAGCTTGCCACCCGGATGAATCATGGCCTCGTAGTGCAACGCATCGACGGGACGCAACAACAGGATTTCCGCTGGTCCGCCGCCCTCCCGCTGTCCCAGCAGGCGCGCGCGAAATACCCGTGTCGTGTTCACGACAATCGCGTCACCGGCAGGGATCAACTCCGCCAAATCCCGAAAAACGCGATGACTGATGGATCCGGTTGCACGCTCAACGACCAGCAAGCGACTCGCGTCTCTCGGCTCGACCGGGCGCTGCGCGATGCGCTCCTCGGCGAGTGGGTAGTCGTAGTCGGACGTCCGGCTGCCCGGTGGCAACGCGAATGGCTCCGAGAGGGCATGAGATTGACCGACCATCGTGGCCGCGAAAGACAACCCGATGCAGCGTTCGGCGCAACGGCGGGCGG
>JANMRE010000151.1:0-4183 GCA_031370885.1 Gemmatimonadaceae bacterium | reverse complement strand
TCGTGCGCGCGCCGCAGCTGATCTCCGGTGGCGCGCGTCTGCTGTATCATGCGCCGCGCACGCGCGACCCGCGGAGCTCGGTGCTCCGGCTCCTGAATCGCAAGACGGGGAAAATCAGCACGGTGCTGGAGCAGGCGTCCCGCCACGCCGAAGGCCAGGTTGCGCTGCGCCATGATCGTTCGTTCGAAAAGCCGCGCCCGTGGTAACGTATCGGTCGCCAGCCTTGCCAGAAGGCCGCCGACACCCGTGGTGTCGCGCGCGGCGATGCGCGGTTGAATTGCCAGATACGCGCTTTCCCACCGACCGCTCGCCCGCAGCGACGAGTCGCGCGCCAGGGCCTCGAGTGAGGCAGATAGTTCCACATCTCCCGTGTTCAGCCCGGCGACCCGAGCGAGAGCCCTCACGCGGAGGATATTCAGGCGATCAGACGCCGTCGGCGTCGGAAGGTTGGCGATTGTCGTACGCACTCGTGCGCTCCAGTCACCGCGGAGCGCGTCCGAAATTGCCTGAAAGACCGTCGAATCAATTCCGATCGGCGGCGGGCTCGCTGGCGCGATGCGCAACAGCCATGGCCGACGCGCGTAGACGCCCAGATAGTCGAGGCGAGCAAACCCGATTCCCATGCTCAACGAGGGGTCGTTCGCGACACGCGCCGAGTCCATATTCGGATCTACGGCGATCCGCAGCGGGGCTCGGTAGAAGGCCGCCTCGCTGTTGGGTGCATCACTGGTGCGTGCAAGGCTGTCAAGCGCCCTCGACATGGAATCGGCGCACGTCCATTGCTGCGCGCCAAGGCATGCTTCGCCCAGATGACTGATGGCGGTACGGTCCCCTGGCATCAACTCTGCCCAGCGCCGCAAGGCGGGTAACGCCTCGTGTGGTGATCGTCCGGCAAGGGACATAGAGTGCAGCTGGAAATCACCCAGCTGCATCCACGCGGGCGCATAGTCCGGGTAGCGCTGCGTGTTGGCCACCCACGCCGCCAGCTGGTCGGAGCGCGTGGGCAGCGTACCCACCGCCATCATCGCGCGTTCGCGCTCGGGCAGGCGATCGCGATTGCGAAGCAGGCGGTCGTTGATGACCGGGTCAATGGGCCGTGAGCTCCAGCCCCGCGCCTGCTGGTACTTGTAGGCGGCAAGCCAGAACGTCGTGTCGAGTGTGGCGGCGATGCGATACAGGGAGTCGGCGTGCGCGATGTCACCGTTTGACCACAGGCGCTCGCCATCGAGGAACGCGCGCAGGGCCGGGACCGACTGCGTGGACACCGAGACCAGCGACGGCGACGGCGCGTTACCCTTTTGCCAGATGGAGCGCAACACGGTAAACGCGAGCGAATCGGTGAGCGCCGACACGTCATCGTTGGTGCTGCTAATGGTGGCGCGCGCCAGCACGCTGGTGGTGTCGGAGACATCGCGCAGCAGCAGGTCGAGACGAATGCCTGTCCCGCTGCGCACGAGCACGCCGGTGAGCAACGCTCTGGACCCGAGCTGGCGAGCGATCTGCAACGCGGCGTCGGTGGTGAGTGGCTGCGGACGGTCGTTGGCGAGACCGATGGCGGCGGCGGGATCGGCCACCTTGAGCTCGCCCACGCCATCGAGCGTGAGGCTCAACGGCATGATGGCCAGCGCACGGGCCGAGTGCGACACCGCGGGCCGCATGCTCCACCAGGCAGCAGCTCCCGTGGCCACGACAACCAGAGCGGCAGCGGTCAACGCCATTCGTTTGCGACGCGATGCAGCGGCGCCCTCGTTCGCGGTCTCGCCCGACGCCCGACCGATGATGCGATCGATCGACGCCACCATGCTCTCCGCGCTCACCGGTCGATCCTTGGGCTGCTTGGAGAGCGCCTGCGCCACGAGGGCCGACAACTCCGCCGGCACATCGGCGCGCGACGACGCCACGGTGGGCGGCGTCTGCGTGAGGTGCGCAGCGATCATCTGCTGGGGGGTCCCGGCAAACGGCGGCGCCCCGGTCAGCATCTCGAAAGCCAGCGCACCCACGGCGTAGAGATCGAGGCGGTGATCGGCCGTCGCGTCGGCCAGCGCTTGCTCGGGCGTCATGTAGGCCGGTGTGCCGAGGGCCATGCCGGCGGTGGTGGCGAAGCCGGACGCGGAGAGGGCCTTGGCGATGCCGAAGTCGGCCACCACTGCGTGTCCCGTGGACAGCAGAATGTTGTCCGGCTTGATATCGCGATGGATGACGCCCTGCGCGTGGGAGAAGGCCAATGCGTCGAGTGTCTCGCGCAGGATGCGCAGCGTCTGCTCGATGGGCAGTGGTCCGGAGCGACCGAGACGCGTGCGCAGCGATTCGCCTTGCACGAATGGCATGGTGTAGAACGGTCGCTCGCCCACCACGCCAGCCGACAGGATCGGCACGACATGCGGATGCTGCAGGCGCGCCAGCAACTGGATTTCCTGTCGGAAGCGATCGGTGCTGACGCCGGAGACATCGCCGGCCAGCACCTTCACCACGACGTCACGGGCCAGCGTGAGATCACGTCGAACGGCAGCACCGCCACGGTGCGCGGGTCCACTTCGAGGCCCCGCGTGGCGCGCCATCCGAACCATCCGCCCACGGCCACGACCGCGATCACCGCTGCCGCGACGAGTCCCTTCGCGAACGGCGCTCTCGCCGTCGAAGACGCCACGCCGCTCGCCGCAGTGAGTGGGCTCGTGCCCGTCGGCGTGACCAGCGCATCGAGCGCGTGCACAACTTCCTGCGCCGTCTGCGGCCGGTCGGCGGCACTCTTGGCCAGGCACCGCTGCACCAGCTGCGCGAGCGCGGGCGGCGTCGATTGGCGGATCTGTTCCACCGGCGCCGGCGTCTCCGTCATGTGCGCTGCCATTGTCGCTTGCGGCGAGCGCCCGGCGAACGGATGGTGACCGGCCAACATTTCGTATGCCACCATACCGAGCGCGTAAATGTCCGCGCGATGATCCGTGCGCGCGTCGCCGGCTGCCTGCTCGGGCGCCATGTACGCGGGCGTCCCCAGCGCCATGCCCACCGACGTCAGCCCCGACCCCGGATTCGTCTGCGACGCTTCGATGGCCTTGGCCACGCCGAAATCGGCGACTGTCGCGCTGCCATCGGCGAGCAGGATGTTCTCTGGCTTGATGTCGCGATGCACAACGCCCTTCGCGTGCGCATACGCCAGCGCGCTCGCCACGTCACGCAGGGTGCGCACCGCCTCGGCCACAGGCAATTCTCCGCGGCCCACGCGCGCGCGCAGCGACTCGCCCTCCACATACGGCATCGAGAACCACGGCAGGCCGTTCGCCTCACCGGCCGAAAGCAGCGGCACGATGTGCGCATGCTGCAGCCGCGCGGCGAGTGAGATCTCGCGCTTGAAGCGGTCTACCGACACGCCGCCGGCGAGATCGGGCGGCAAGATCTTGAGCACGACGCGCCGGTCGAGCGCCGTTTCCGTGGACAGGAAGACCCGCGACATCCCGCCGCCGCCGAGTTCGCGGTCCACGCGGTACGTCTCGCCCAGCGCCTGCTGCAACTGGTCGCGAACGGGATCCATGGACATTGGTGGGGAGAGCGGTCCGGCGAGGATACTCACCGGTGGAGCATGCGGGAGTATAGAGCGAGAGTGCTAGCCGTGCGAGCGATCGGGCGCGCTGCGCACGCGAGCGTCACCCCGCGCGAGGCAGCGGCTTGAGGCGTGCGATATACGCCGCCTCCTTGGACCGGAGCGCATGCCACAGATCCCAATCCTGCTGCAGGCCGAGCCAAAAGTCCGCGCTCATGCCAGTTACTTGGGCGAGGCGGAGTGCGGTGTCCGGCGTCACGCTGCGCTTGGCGTTGATGACTTCATTCAGCCGCGGAAACGACACGCCCAGCTGGATCGCGAAGGCGGACTGCGAGATGGCGAGCGGCTTGAGGAATTCTTCGAGGAGCATCTCGCCCGGATGCGTCGGCGGGCGGTGCGTGGGCAACCGACGACGGACGAGCGGCGTCACGCCGTTGCGCTTAGTGGTAATCCGTGACTTCGACGTCGTCGGCATAGCTCTCCTCCCACCGGAAGCAAATCCGGAACTGATCGTTGATGCGAATGCTGTGTTGTCCGCGCCCGGCGCCCTTGAGCGCCTCGAGCCGATTGCCCGGCGGCACGGCCAATTCGCGGAGGTCGCGCACCCGGTTGAGTTGGGTGAGCTTGCGCGCCACCACCGCCCAGAGC
>JANMRE010000120.1:0-2204 GCA_031370885.1 Gemmatimonadaceae bacterium | reverse complement strand
GTGGTCCCGGTGAGCTGGACCATCAGATAGTCGCCGATGTTCGCACATTCGGCGGGGACCATCACCGTCTTGAAGTCCCGCGTTCGAGCCTGCAGCAGCGACCCGTCGCGCGCGACCTTTTCCACCAGCACTTCCACGCGTGCGCCCAAACGCGCCAGATTCACCTCGCGCGAGATACCGCGGACGGTGGCCACCAGTCGGTTGAAGCGTTCGGTCACGACGCGATCGGGCACAGTCCACTCGGCCGGCATGCGGGTGGCCGGTGTGCCTTCGCGCAGGGAGAACTTGAACATGAAGGCATCGTTGAAACGCACCTCACGACAGAGTGACAACGTTTCCTCGAACTCCTCGTCGGTCTCGCCCGGGAAGCCCACAATGATATCGGTGGTGAGCGCGAGTCCAGGAATCGCCTCACGCAGCCGCGATACACACGCGAGGTACTCGTCACGCGAGTACCGACGCAACATGCGCTTGAGCATGGACGTGGACCCGCTTTGCATGGGCAGATGAACATGTTCGCACACCTCAGCGACGTCGGCCATGGCGGCAATGACGCGGTCACTGAAGTCGTTGGGATGCGGGCTCGTGTAGCGCACGCGACGCACCCCGTCGACGGCCGCAACGGCGCGCAGCAGATCGGCAAAATCGTGCGTGCCGTCGGAATACGAGTTTACCGTTTGCCCAAGGAGCACAACTTCGGTGAGCCCTTGCGCGACAACCTCTCGTGTTTCCCTGACGACATCGTCCAGCTTGCGACTACGCTCTTCGCCGCGCGTGTACGGAACGATGCAATAGGTGCACCGATAGTTGCAGCCGCGCTGCACCGGGATCCAGGCTTTCACCCCTTCAAACCGGCGCGCGACCACGTCCTCGTAGTGCTCCTCGAGATCGAAATCGGTGGCCGAAAACCGCTCGCCGTGACGTGCTCCGTCCAGCAGTTGCGGGAGCGCGCGGTAGCCATCGGGGCCTACCACCAGCGACACATGCTTTGCCTGAGTGAGCAATCGCGGCCCCAAGCGCTGCGCCATGCAGCCGGTGACGCCAACAATGGATCCGGGCTTCATGAATCGTTTCAGTTCACCCAACCGACCAATGACACGCGTCTCCGCGTTCTCCCGAATGGCGCACGTGTTCACGAGAATCACATCAGCGCCATCCGGTGCGTCCACCGGCGTATAGCCATGGGCCGTGAGGCTGCCATACATGAGCTCCGAATCGGAGACATTCATTTGGCAGCCGTAGGTTTCGATGTAGACGGTTGGCCGGGGCGGAACAGCTGGCGGCTGGTGGTGCAGAAGAGACGGGAGACTTGAGACGGGAGACGGGAGACGACCGGACACTGGAGACGGGAGACTGGCGACCGGAGACTGGAACCTTTCGGTCGGCTCGGCGTTTGCGGTGTGCGGCGTTTCCGCGATGCGCGCGGTCGACATCAGGGTCGGATTTGCACACCAACGCCCAGCAGCCACGCCGATTCCTTTGCGCCACCACCCACCAGTGAGCGATTTGCCCGCTGGATGGAGAGGTCGATGGACGCCTGCTCGCGCGCGATGGGAATGCCCAACCCCGCCGTGAATCGAGACTCATCAACCACGGAGTTCCCCACACCAAACGGCAGTTCGTTCCTGGCGTAGCCCGCGCGCACCAGCAACGGTGATCCGCGCAAACGCGGACCCGCTACTTCCGCGCCGGCGTGCCAATTGGTGGCGTCACGAGGCACTACGGCGTTGGAGCCCAGC
The DNA here is from genome assembly GCA_031370885.1 of Gemmatimonadaceae bacterium. Classification (GTDB taxonomy): domain Bacteria; phylum Gemmatimonadota; class Gemmatimonadetes; order Gemmatimonadales; family Gemmatimonadaceae; genus Gemmatimonas. The sequence continues at coordinate 465 of JANMRE010000120.1, read as the reverse complement.
GAACGCATCTGCGACCAAGCCTGTTGTTCGAGACCGACGGCAAAGATCGATCCCGCAATGCCATCGAATCGGATGCCTATGCCGAGCCGATTGGGAACCGTGGCTTCCGTGCGCACGGTGTCGAGTACGCGCGAGTCGATTCCCCCGCCCCTGCGGAACGAAGCCATCGCGGCGAGCCCCTTGCGTACTCGCCATTCGCCGCCCACCGACAACGCCGAACCGAAATACACCACGCGAGAGGAATCCAACACGTTGCCGAACTTTGTGGTGTCGGCAAAAATGCGTGAACGCGCCACCACGTTATCACCGGTAAACATGTGCGCCCCAAACCCGACACTGAATCGGTTGTTGATGCGCCACCCTGCGGCGGCTCTCAGGTCGGCAATCGCCCCTCGCACGTCCGATTGATCGGTGGTGCTGACGCGAGTGCCATCGATGATGACATCGCTGGTGGTGGTGGTGGCG
>JANMRE010000117.1:0-2166 GCA_031370885.1 Gemmatimonadaceae bacterium | reverse complement strand
GGTTCGACCCGGCCACAGCGGCTTGCACAGTTCGCGCGAAACAACGCCGTGACGGCGGGCCACGGCGTTCACCCGTCGTGCAAGGCGAATCGAGGCGGCCGTCATGTGAAATACGCCCGCGCCCACCTCGGGGTGATATCCAATACGCACAAACGCGTCGGCTTCGATTCCCATTTGCTTCCACATGCCGTTGCTGGCGCCCCCGGCACAGGCCAGCACATCGCTTACCGCGAACTGATCGTGTCCCGCCGGCACGGGCGTGTGCGTGGTGAACACGCTGCACGAGCGCACTTTCCCGACGGCATCGGCATACGTAAGTCCGGTGTCGCAGAGTTCGCGCACGCGCTCCACCATCATGAAGGCGGCGTGCCCCTCGTTGGCGTGCCAGGCTTCCGGTTCGACGCCGAGCGCGCGCAACACGCGAACGCCACCCACGCCCAGCAACCATTCCTGTCGCAACCGCATGGCCGGCCCGCCCGAATACAATCGCGACAGTAACGGCCGATCGTCGGGGTGATTCTCTTCCAGATCCGAATCCAGCAGATATACCGGTACCCGTCCAACCTGCATGCGCCACGCCCGAATGTGTACATCACGACCAAACGTGTTGACGGTCACGAGATGTCGCGCGCCATCCTGACCCGGGAGCGGCACCAGCGGGACCCGGTCGAACGAAATGGAATCGGCTGAGTCCTCCTGCCAGCCGTCGGTCCGGATCCGTTGATCGAAATAGCCGTGACGATACAAGATGCCCACCGCAACCACGGGTACGCCGAGGTCGGACGCGGTCTTGAGATGGTCACCGGCGAGGACACCGAGACCACCTGAGTAGATCGGCACGGAATTGTGCACGCCGAACTCGGCACAGAAGTAGGCGACGGGCTTTCCGCGCAACTCGGGAAATGTCCGCGCATACCATGTGTGCTCGTCCGACTGCTCCGCCTTGAGCCATGCCACCAGTCGATCGTGACGGGCGCAGAATCCTGCATCAGTGGCGAGTGCGGCGAGACGCTCGGGCGCAACCTCCTGCAGCAAGACGATGGGATTGTGGCGGAGACGATTCCAGAGGGCCTCGTCCACTTCGCGAAACAGCGCACGCGCGTCCCGGTTCCAGCACCACGCAAGATTTCGCGCCAGGTTGGCGAGTCCGGCAATGCGTGGTGGAATTGTTTGGAATGCGCTCACCGACGTGGGGGTCGGCGCGTGGTTGGTCAGCGCCGACGGCGCCGAGACAGTTGCGGTCATGGTAGGTGATACAGGGAGCGAGGCAACCACGATTGGCTGCCACGGGACAGACGACGATCAAGGTATGCAAGTGCGGGGGTCTGTGGACAGGTGGGTGCCCTTGGACTACACTGAAAACGGGACCCCCTGTGTCAGACTGTTACGGGCATCGAAAAGACACCTCACAGCCACGTTCATGCCCGTTCGCGCGTCGTCCATCGAAATCTTCAAGTTCGGCGGCGCTTCGCTGGCCGACGCCAACGCGGTTCGCGGCGCCATTGACATTCTCACCGCGCCGCGCAAGTCGCGCGTGGTAGCGGTTGTCTCGGCGCTCGCCGGGGTAACAGACGCGCTGCTGGCGCTCGCCGCTGCGGCGCAGCGAGGCGATCCCCATGTCGTCGAGGACGACTTGGCGGCCCTGGATCGTCGCCATCGCGACATTGCGACAGCCGTTGTGCGCGCGTCCAGAGCCCGTCGGGCGACGCTGCAATCGGTGGCGGACGATTTCACCGAGCTGCGTACGATTCTCCACGGCGTGGCCAGCCTGCGAGAACTCACGTTGCGCACCCGGGATTTTATCGTGGCGCGTGGGGAACAGCTGTCTGCGCGCCTCGTGGTTGCCGGACTGTGTTCGCAGGGCGTCTCCGCAGAATACATCGACGCCGCTGAGCTGATTTGCACGGATGGTGTGTTTGGCGGGGCGTTTCCCGATCTCGCCACCACCGACCGCAATGTTCGCAATCGATTGCGCGCGCTGTTGCGTCGCCGCTGTTTGCCAGTCGTGCCAGGATTCGTTGGCGTGGCTCCCGACGGGGCAGTGGTCACGCTGGGCCGTGGGGGCAGCGATCTCACGGCGACCGTGCTGGGACGCGCCCTTCGCGCCGAACGGATCACGCTGTGGAAGGACGTTCCAGGTTTGATGACAACCGATCCGCGACTGGT
>JANMRE010000104.1:0-4124 GCA_031370885.1 Gemmatimonadaceae bacterium | reverse complement strand
TCGCAAGGGCGTGATTCATCGCGACATCAAGCCCGAGAATATCCTGCTGCACGAGGGGCAGGCGCTCGTCGCGGACTTTGGTATTGCGCTCGCCGCCGCGACCACGGGCAGCACGCGCATGACCGAGACGGGCATGAGTCTTGGCACACCGCACTACATGAGCCCCGAGCAGGCGATGGGTGAGCGCACACTCGATGCACGTGCGGATGTGTATGCGCTGGGGTGCGTGCTGTACGAGATGCTGGTGGGTGAGCCGCCGTTCACGGGGCCGACGGCGCAAGCGATTGTCGCGCGCGTGCTCACGGGTGCGGTGGAAGCGCCTAGCGTGCGGCGCAGCACGGTGCCGTCGAACGTGAACGCGGCGGTGCTCACGGCGTTGCAGAAGCTGCCGGCCGACCGGTTTGCGAGTGCGGCGGCGATGTCGGAGGCGCTGCAGGATCGCGCGTATGCCACCGACCCCGCGCAGACGGTAACGACGGCTCGCTCGGCACCGACGTGGAACCGCGTCACCATCGCCATGACGGCGATCGCCGGCGTGGCCGCAATCGCCGCGGTCTGGGCCTTCGTGCAACGACCGGCACCGACAGCGCAGGGCACGGTGCGCGTGGTCATGCCGTTGCCGGACAGCCTGGAACTTGGAAGTAGCACAATTAGCGCCGGCGGCGCACTCGGCCTCGCGCTTTCGCCCGACGGTTCGCGATTCGTGTTCTCTGCGCGTAAGGCGCGCCCGCAGCCGTCGGCCGGCGGTGTCGCCGGACTCTGGCTTCGCTCGGCCGACCAACTCCAGGCGACAGAGATCGCCGCAACCCAGAGCGCGATTTATACGCGCTTCGCGCCCGACAGACGCCACATCGGAACGGTGGATGCGACCAGTGTCTTGAAGGTCATCGACCTGGAGGGAGGGGCGACGCGCACGATAGCCGACAGCGGCGTGGCGCGGGCGCCGATCGCATTCGCGCCGGACGGCTCCATCATCGCGTCGGGTGGCGGGAGGCTCGTACGGTTTCCGGCGGGCGGCGGTTCGCGCGCACCAATCTCCACCATCGACGCGAAGTCCGGGGAGGTGGACCACAGTGATCCCGACGTATTGCCGAACGGGAGAGGCGTGATCTTTACCGTGACGCGCACGCCGGCGACGAACGTCGGTCTCTACGACATCGCGGTGCTCGACCACAAGTCAGGCAAGCATCGCATCCTCGCGAACGGCGTTGCCGCCCGCTATGTCGCTGGCTACTTGCTCATAGTGCACGCGAGCGGCGTGCTCACGGCGGTCCCGTTCGACCAAGACGCGCAGCAAATCACCGGCGTCGAGGTGCAGATTGCCAGCGATGTGCGCGTTGGGCCGTTCGGTGAGGTCGATCTGGTGGCGAGCGGCAATGGCATGCTGGCGTACGTGGCGGGAAGCGGGGCGAACGCTGACGCGAACCTCATCTGGGCATCGCGCGACGGCACGGTTACGCCAGTCGACTCGCAATGGCGCGCGAACTTCGATGCGCTTTCGATCTCCCCTGATGGTCGGCAACTTGCCGTCAGCTTTGGTGACGCGGGCACCTATGCGGTGTGGATCAAGCAGCTCGACGGCGGCAAGACCAAGCTCACGCTGGGCAGCGGCAGGCACTATCGGCCTCGCTGGCTCCCGGATGGCAAGTCGGTGCTCTTCCTCTCCGAGGACATGCGGCCGTTTGGCCTGATGATGCAGCGCGCCGACGGGGTCGGGGCGAGCCAGCGATTGGCATCGCTCGAGCAGAACATCGCCGAGGGGTTCGTCTCGGCCGACGGCCAATGGGTCATCATGCGCACCTCGTCAAGCACCGTCGGCCGCGGCGACTTCTACGCGCAGCGCCTCGGGGATTCGGTGGCGATACCACTCATAGTGACGAAGGACATCGAGGAGCGGCATATGGCGCTCTCACCGGACGGCAAGTGGCTTGCGTATGCGTCGTATGAAACTGGGTCGCGCGAAGTGTACGTGCGGCCGTTCCCCAACGTGAACGACGGCAAGTGGCTCGTGTCACTCGATGGCGGCGGCGATCCGGTGTGGTCGCACAGCGGCCGCGAGCTGTTCTACGTCACCCGCACGGATGAACTCTGGTCTGCCACGGTGGCCACGTCGCCGACGTTCGCGGTGCGCGAGCGGAAGAAGCTGTTCGCGCTGCCGGCGGGTGTCCGTGCGTCGGCGTGCTGCGCGCGCTTCGATGTCGCGCCCGGTGATCAGCGGTTTCTCATGATCCGATCGGTGGCCGAAACGGGCGGGGAGCCGCGCGCGAAGGTGGTGCTCGTGATGAACGTGCTCGCGGAATTGCAGGCGAAGGCGGGCGCGAAGCCGTGAGCGCCGAGCGTTGACGCGTTCTGCGGGGAGCGCTAGTTTCAACTAGTCATCAACCAGTTGGAGACATGGAATCCATCGCCGCGTTTGACGCCAAGACCCGCCTCAGTGAATTGCTCGAACGCGCCGCCAAGGGCGAAACGTTTGAGATCACCAAACACGGACGCCCCGTGGGGAAGCTGGGCCCACCGGACTCCGCCCGAGACCCCAAGGTGGTGGCGGAGGCCGTCAAGCGACTCAAAACGTATCGCGGGGCCCTCAAGCGCATGAGCCGCACCGAACTGCTCGCACTCAAACACGACGGGCACCGCTTTTAATGGCGCTGGTGCCCGATGTCTCGGCGATCCTTGGACAAGCGCTCGACGACGAGGACGCGACGTTCTCCGAGTCCGTGATCGCGGCCATCGCTCGCAGCGAAGCCATCGTGCCAACATTGTTCTGGTACGAGATTCGGAACGCGCTCGTCATGGCCGAGCGCCGCAAACGCATGGCGGCGGCACGAACGACGGCCTTTCTGTCCGACTTGGCCCTGCTGCCGTTTATCGTCGATGATCTCCCGCGCGAGGCGTCCGTACTCGATCTCGCGCGGCGGCGGTCGCTCACGGTGTATGACGCGACCTACCTCGAGCTCGCGCAACGTTGCGACGCACCGCTGGCCACGCTGGATCAGGCGCTTATGGCCGCCGCCAGGAAAGAAGGTGTCACGCTGTTCAAGGCGTGAAGTCGAACGACTGGTCCCCGAACTCACCCTATAACTATACTACTTGCATAGTACACTAACGGAATAGTATACTAATCCGATAGTGGTCTCGCGCGACACTAGGGCGGACGACCACCGGCAATTCCCCAAGGGCGTTATGGTCGAGTCTGACGACATGATCAACCGAGACGAGGAGCGCGCGGGACTTCAGGCGCTCCTCAGTGACGGCGTTCCGCGACTGGCCCTGGTCTACGGCCGTCGACGGGTCGGGAAGACTCATCTGCTCAACCGGACGTGGCCGCGCGAGCAGGTGTTCTACTTCACCGCCTCCGAGACCACCGAAGCGCAGAATCGGGACGCGCTGGTGGACGAAATAGGACGGTTCCTCGGCGAGACGTTGCCGATGGATGATTTCCGCAGTTGGCGCTCGGTGTTCGGCGTGCTGCTCGAGATGCGCGCGCCAGAGCCGCTGGTCATCGTGCTGGACGAGTTTCAGTACGTCGGGGAGCAGCTGGCCGACGTGCGACGCGTCGCATCAGACCTCAACGCGCTCTGGGAGCGGCGACGATCGAGTCGGCCACTGGTCGTGGTGCTGTCGGGCTCACACGTCAAGACGATGGAAGCCCTCGTCGAATCCGGCGCGCTCTTCGGCCGCTTCAACTACACCACGCGCATCCGACCCTTCGACTACTGGCATGCCGCACAGATGGTTCCCGGCTTGAGCCTGCGGGACAAGGTCCGCGCGTACGCGGCATTTGGTGGCACCCCGCGCTATCTCGCAGCGATCAAGCCCGCGCGTCCCCTCGACACCAATATCGCCACGCTCCTCCTCCACCCGCAGGGTGAGGTACGTGGCCTGATCGAATCGGCGCTGACGCAAGAGCGCGGGTTGCACGACGTGCTTCGTTACCGCGCGATCCTGCGCGCCATCGGCACGGGGAGTACGTCGTTCTCAGACATCCGCTCAAAGGCCGGACTGCAGGAGACCTCGGAGACACCGGTCCGTCTCATGCTCGACAAACTGCAACAGCTGGACTACGTCGGCGCGACACGGAACATCGGGGCGAAGCACACGTCGCCGTACCACTACCACATCAG
>JANMRE010000060.1:0-6480 GCA_031370885.1 Gemmatimonadaceae bacterium | reverse complement strand
CGACGGTTCGTTGAGCGACCTGCCAACGACTCCGCGCAATGAGGTATGGGATGAGGTTGCCGCCGAACCCGATTTGTGTGGTCGGCTCAAGTGCGCGTTCTACGACAAGTGCTTTCTGTTCAAGGCGCGGAAGGAGGCGGCATTGGCCGATGTCGTGGTGGTGAACCATCATTTGTTGTTGTCCGATGTGGCGGTGCGGCGCGTGTCGCAGAACTGGGACGATGCGGCGGTGTTGCCCGCCTACAAGCGACTGGTGATCGACGAGGGCCATCATCTCGAAGACGCGGCCGCGTCGCACCTGGGTGCATCGGTGACGCGGCGCGCACTGGTGCGACTGTTTGCGAGACTCGAGCGCCGCGGCAAAGGACTGTTGCCCGCGCTCGAAGCCCGCTTGCGCGGCTGGAGCGATTTGCTCAGCACGGCGAGTCTTGACCTGGTGCAGGAAAGGCTCGTGCCCAGTGCCGCCACCGCCCGTGATCGCGCGCAACTCCTGTTTGAGTTGCTCACCGTGATGATGGCCGAAGAAAACGTGAGTGTGTTCCGATTTACCGAGGCCTTCGAACAGCACCCTGCCTGGACGGGCGGTGTGGAGGTCACGCTGGCCGACTTACTGATCGAGATCGCCGCACTCGGCGACGGCTTGCGACTGATTCGGGAGCGGTTGGAAGCCGATGAGAAAAAGAGCGAGGAGCTGGCGCCGTTACTGGGTGAGGTGCGTGGCGTCTCACGCCGTTTGGCCAACGCGGGCGACGCCTTGGCGCGCGCGCTGCGCACACCAGCGTCCGGTGCGCCGGTGGTGCGCTGGCTCGAACTCACGGGCAGACCCGGCCCCGAACGCAATCTGGCCTTGCACTGCGTGCCGCTCGATCTGGCCCCCGTATTGCGCGAGGATCTCTTTGGCCGCGTGGAGAGCACTATCGTGACGAGTGCCACGCTTGCCACTGATAACGGATTCGAGTTTGTCGAGCGACGACTGGGCATCGATACGCTGGAAATGCCGCGAACATCGTTGGTGTTTCCGTCACCCTTCAACTATCCCACGCAGGCATTGCTGGTAGTACCCAACGATTTGTCGGCGCCCAACGAAGATGCCCGGGCGCACTTCACGGCAGTGGGTGATCACCTGCGTGACCTGGTGGTGGCCAGTGACGGCGGACTGTTTGCGCTGTTCACGAGTCATCGCGATGTACGTGAGATGGCCGCGCAGATGCGTGACGCCGGCTACGATGCCCGATGGCCGTTGCTGGTGCACGGTGAGGAGCCGCGAGACGTGCTGCTGCAACGATTTCGCGACAGCGGCCGAGCCGTCTTGCTCGGCACCGCTACATTCTGGGAAGGCGTCGATGTGCCTGGCGACGCGCTGCGAGGGCTGCTGATCGCCAAGCTGCCTTTCCGCGTGCCCAGCGAGCCCATGGTGGCCGCCCAATGCGAGGCGATTGAGGCGCGTGGTGGCAATGCGTTTGGCGAGTTCATGCTGCCCAACGCTTCGCTGCGACTCAAGCAGGGATTCGGCCGGCTGATTCGCTCCGCAACTGATCGCGGGGTGGTAGTGCTCAGCGATCCTCGCGTGTTAACCAAGCGATACGGGCGCGAATTGCTGAACGGATTGCCGCCCGCCCGTCGAATTTCCGGTCCCTGGTCGCGCTGTCGCGTGGAAGTGCGCAAGTTCTACGAGGCCAGCAGGTAGCACCCCACTCTTCAGTACTCAGTACTCAGTCTCAGTACTCCGTACTCAGTTTCAGTACTCAGTACTCAGTTCCAAGTACTTCCGACTTCTGACTTCCTACTTTCTACTCAGTCCTCATGCAACTCGTTTTCGTGGGTCGCAATTATGCCGACCACGCCAAAGAGATGGGCAATGTGGTTCCGAAAGAACCGCTGCTCTTTCTCAAGCCATCGTCGTCTGTCATCACGTCGGGCGAGGCGATCGTGTTGCATGCGGTTTCGTCGCACATTGAGTTCGAAGGAGAGATTGGACTGGTGGTGGGCGAACAACTGCGTCGAGCCAACGAATCGCAGGCGCGCGCGGCGTTGTCGCATATCGTTGCCGTGAACGATGTATCGGCACGCGATCTGCAAAAGAGCGATGGACAATGGGCCCGAGCCAAGGGCATGGATACGTTCTGTCCGTTGGGCAACCCGGCCCCAACACCGGCCGATTTGTCATCCATATCGCTCGTTACCACCGTAAACGGCGTGGAGTGTCAACGGGCGATGGCCAGTGATATGGTGTTCTCCATTCCGATGCTGTTGTCCTACATTTCGCAGTTCATCACACTCGAAGCGGGCGACGTTGTAGCCACCGGCACGCCGGCTGGAACCAAACGCATGGCGCCGGGCGATGTGGTGACGGTTGAACTCTTTGGCCCGTCGGGGTTGCTCAGTCGCGTGTCGAATCCCGTTATAGCAGGCACTTGAGCGCTTTGAAGGGGTATAACCCGCCGCCATGACCCAGCCGTCTTCCGCCTCAGATTCGCCGCTGCGCGAACCGAGCGATGCACCCACAGGTGCGTCGAGACGGAGTGCGATCAGCGGGCGAGCGCGAAGAAGTGCAATCAGCGCGCGGGCGCGACAGGGTGGATCGGAGCGTCGCAAGCGGTCGCCCAAGGCGCTGGCGGTGTCCGTGCTGGTCCACGTGTCCGTAGCGGTTATTCTGGCGCAGTGGCTCACACTCGGTCACGGACTGCCGTCCTTTCTCAGATTTGGAAAAGGCGCGGACAAACAAGAACGGGTGGCCTACATCGTCACCCCGCCTCCCCCCCCGTCAGCCAAGCCCACACCCACAGCGCCAACGAAGCCGGTCACTCGGCCACGCACCGATCTGGTCGGGCCCACTAGCCCCGTTGTCGGCATACCGGCCAGTGCGCCAAGCGCGCCAGCGGTCGCAGCGCGCGCGGACACCGGAAGTGGGCGTGTGTCTGACGGAACCGGTAACGGTGTTGGAGAGATCGATCCCAATCTCAAGGGCATCAAGCCCGCATACGGCGACAAACGTGTGTGGCAGGGGCCCGTGGGGAACGGCGTCGCGCCCGGTCGCAATGGCGTTGAGCGACTTGACAGCATTATTGGCTTCGCGATTACCTCGGCGCGCGATTCAGTGGATTCGTTGGCTCGCGCACAAGGCAAGTACGACCGGGCGCCGGGCGATTGGACCACAAAGGACAAGAACGGCAACAAATGGGGTTGGGACAACGCCGGAATTCGTCTTGGCAAGGTGGTCATCCCGAATGCGCTGTTGTCGCTGCTGCCACTCAATGCGCAGGCCGGGATGTCGGGAAACTACACCAGTATTGAGCGCGAAAAGCGACTGTCACAGTCGCGCGCCGACATACTGCGAATTTCCGATCGCACGCTGGGCGATTTGGATTTCCGAAAGCTCGCCACGGAATTGCGCGATCGTCGCGAGCGAGAGCGACGCGATCGACTCAAGGCGCCAAGCGCGTCGATTGCGCCAACGGCCCCAGGTACGCAGCCACCGAAAAACAACGATCCGTAATTCGGAGGCCGACGCGCAACGTGCTGCGCAGACCTACACCGAGATATCCGTTTTGAGGAAGCGCACCGCCGCGTCGAGACGCGCCAACGATCGGTCGCGTCCGATGTATTGCAGCACATCGAAAATTCCCGGGCTCACGGTAAGACCCACCAGGGCCACACGCAGTGGCTGGAAAATCTTTCCGCCCGAAATACCCAGTTCTTCGGCGAGCGTGCGCAACGCCTCTTCCATGGCACCGGGCTCCCACACCGGCAATTCAGCGAGTCGCTCGCGCGCTGCAGACAGGATTTCTGCTGCCGACTTGGCATCGCGCCACTGCTTGGTCACGGCCTCCGGATCGTATTCCACCGCATCCTGGAAATACGGCGCAGCCTGGCGCACGATGTCGTCGATAATGCGTGAGCGTACACGGAGCAGGTCCAGCAGGCCGTGATACCACACGCGTCGCGCATCGAGCGCCTCGCGGGTTGTGTAGCCGGCCTTCACCAACGCCGGCGCCACAAGGGGTGCCAGATCGTCAAGTGCAATGAGCGCCAGATGCTGACCGTTCATCCACTCCAGCTTCTTGGTGTCGAAAATCGCCGCTTTTTTCTGCAGCCCGCGCGTGTCGAACTTTTCGATCAATTGCGGCAGCGTCATCACTTCGATGTCATCACCGGTCGACCAGCCCAACAACGACAGGAAGTTGAGCATCGCTCCCGGCAGCAGGCCCTGATGCCGATAGTCGCCAACGGCGGTCGCACCGTGACGTTTGGACAACTTCTTCCCGTCGGCACCAAGAATCATCGGCACGTGCGCGAACTGCGGTACGTCGGCACCCAACGCGCGATAGAGCAGAATCTGTTTCGGGGTGTTCGAGATGTGATCGTCGCCGCGCATCACCATCGTGATGCGCATGTCGAGGTCGTCGGACACGACGGCCAGATTGTACACCGGCGTGCCGTCGGAACGGAGAATGATGAAATCTTCGATGTCCTTGTTGGGGAACGCGATGCGCCCGTGCACCAAATCGTCCCACTCGGTCACGCCTTCGGGCACCTTGAATCGAATCGCGTAGGGCTCGCCGCGAGTGAGTCGGGCCTCCGTTTCCAAATCGCTCAACTGGGCGGTGCTTCGGTCAAACTTGAAGGCGTCACCGCGCGCCTCGGCCTCCACGCGCAGTCGATCAATCTCGGCTGGGGGTGTGAAGTCGCGATACGCGGCACCGGTCTCAAGCATGCGATGCGCGTCGGCGTAGTGACGCGCGACGTTGGCGCCCTGGTAGACGACCTCCTCATCCCAGGTGAGACCCAGCCACTCCAGTCCCTCGAAGATGGCGCGGGTGCTGTCGTCGGTGCTGCGCGCGCGGTCGGTGTCCTCCACGCGAAGCAGGAACACGCCGTTGTATTTACGGGCGTACAGCCAATTGAACAGCGCAGTCCGCGCGCCACCTACGTGCAGAAACCCCGTGGGCGACGGTGCGAATCGCACGCGCGGGCGAACAACGTCTGACGACATATCGAAACCGGACCCAGAGGTCGGCAAGCCGAACGGAAGAAAAAACGGCGACCAAAACAAGAACGCGGGCCCGCTGCGGAGCAGCGAACCCGCGGAGCGGAGAGGGCGGGATTCGAACCCGCGATAGAAGTTGCCCCCTATGCCGGTTTAGCAAACCGGTGCCTTCAGCCTCTCGGCCACCCCTCCAAGCCGCAACGCCTGTGACGTTGCGGCAAGACAGCAATTTTACCCGCGCGCTGTCTGGGGTCAACCGGTACCGGAAACGGGCGCCGAGCTCGGGGAAGGCCTTCGGGGCAGCGTGGGGCACCATCGACTTTCTCTCGAGATCGCGGGGCCTGGCGCAGCCACCGCACCATTAACGCGCTGGCGGGTACCACTCGCCGCCGTTAAGTGAACGGCAGCACACCCAGTGCTTCACCATTGATCGATACTCCGAGGATCGAATGCCCGCAAAGCCTTCAAAAGTCACCAGGATCAACCCGTCCAAGACGCCCTTTCCCACACGCGTTGATGTGCCGGCCAACACCCGTATCGCGCTGGGAATGATCCTCAACGAACGACTCGCCGATTTCCTCGATCTCGAGCGGCAGGCAAAGCAGGCGCATTGGAATGTGAAAGGACCGCGATTCATGCCACTGCATGAACTGTTCGATGCAACGGCTGCGCTATCCGTCGGCTGGTCCGATGAAATTGCCGAGCGCGCCGTCCAACTGGGATGCGTGGCTGAGGGAACGGTGCAAGCCGTCGGAGCGCGCAGCAAGTTGCCGGCGTGCCCATTGAATGTAAGCACCGCCAACGAATGGGTGCACGTGGTGGCGGAAGCGCTGGCGTTCTGCGCCAACGCCGCGCGTGCTGATATCGCCGAAGCCGAAGTCGCCGACGATGCTGTCACAACCGATCTGCTCACACGTATCACCGGCGAAGCGGACAAGCAGTTGTGGTTTGTGGAGTCGCACCTGGAGGCGTAGCTGCCTTTTGCGGCACCGGAACCTGCTGCCCGTTTCTGCCAATCCAGTTGCGTGGTGCAGTCGACACGGCGGCGCCGATGGTCATTCGAATACGCAATCGGGGAGAGGGCCTGGATCGCTTCGAGGTGAAGGTCAGCGAATCGGGCGGGTGATCCGCACGTTGATACGTCGCCGCGACCGCACGCCGTCGCTGCAGGAAATGTCCACCACTGTCGCACGACGCGCATCCAACGTGACGCGATTGCCGCTGGCCGAGGCCAGCACGGCACTGGTCTCGTGATCCTGGACGGCAATCGCCGCGGATTCCGTGTGGCACACCGCCGTGATGCGACCACTGGCACTGACTCCAGCCGTTGCAGTCGAGAAACTGTTGGACACTGACACGAGAGACGGCGCAGACTGCGCGCCGTACATCGTGTGCGTTCCCGAGGGGCCAACGATCCGGACGGCGGTCAGCGTTCCAGCCGTGCGTTCGTCCAACGGAACCGCGGCCACGAAGGTCGCGTCGTCCGAATGATC
>JANMRE010000265.1:0-2117 GCA_031370885.1 Gemmatimonadaceae bacterium | reverse complement strand
GCGCGTCGTGCTTGAAGGTCGCCTCACGGTCACTCATCGCACTATCGATAGATGTCCTTGCGATGGGCAATGCGAATGACAATCACCAGCACCTTCCGATCCTCGACGGAATAGACGACGCGATAATCGCCGATGCGAATTCGGTATTCGTTGGTGCCGCCGACTAATTTCCGTGACCCAGGTGGCCGGGGGTCGAGCGCAAGCGCATCAATGCGCAGCGCGATCTTCTTCTGATCGCGTTTTGTAATATTGGCCAGCGCGCGCTCCGCCGACCCGACAAATCGTATCGAGTAGCTCAATGACTCCCCCGAGAGCAAATCACCAGACGAGCTTGAACAAGACTCGCGTCGCCAGCTCTGCTAGAGGCTCAGCTTGCTCTTTACCTTGCTCCAGGGGATACGCTCATCCGACTCGGCGAGCGCAGCTCGGGAAAGTTCCAGGTCGTATCGATCCTCCAACTGTTCAAGGAGTTCGAGGTCTTCGATGGAAATCACGGCGGCCACCTCTTTTCCGTGGCGCTCGAGCACTACTCGATCTCCGCGAACCGATACTTCATTGAGTACATCGGAAAGGGTTTCACGCACCCTGCTGGCCGAAATTCGTGAATTGGTCATAATATTTAAAATATACGTTTTGTACGAAAAGGCAAACCTTCCGCGTTGCGAAGCCCTCGGCGGCTGGCTTGCGGCCCCCCACGCTCTGTACGGATGGTCTTATCGCCAGCGAAGAACGCGACACCGCATCGGCGCGCCACGCCTTTGAGCGGCTATCTTGCAGGTTGTCCGTCGTCCGGCGATTCATCCGTCACACCGTTCAGGAGTCATCTGTGTCGTTCACGTCTGCATATCGCACGATCCGCGTGGTTGGTCTGCTCATGCTTCCACTCACATTCTTGGCCTGCAAGGACAAGGGGCAGGTATCATCCGCCGAGCGCGCCGCTATCGGTTCGCCGTCAACAACGGCTACGCCGAGCCCTGACAGTTTTCGCGTGGTATTCGAAACCAGTCGCGGAAATTTCACTATCGACGTGACACGCGCTCTGGCCCCCATTGGCGCCGATCGGCTTCACGAACTCGTGCAACGCGGCTATTTCGCCGATGTTCGATTCTTCCGTGTGGTTCCCGGATTCATCGTGCAGTTCGGCATGCACGGCGACCCGGCCACGAACGGCGTATGGATGAAGAGTTCGCTCACCGACGATCCGGTGGCCGAAAGCAACAAGCGCGGCACCCTCGTGTACGCCACGGCCGGTCCGAATACGCGATCGAATCAGTTCTTCATCAACTTCGGTGATAACGCCATGCTCGACGCACAGGGATTTGCACCGTTCGGCCGCGTCGTGGAGGGCATGGACGTCGTTGACAAGATCAACGCCGAGTACGGCGAATCGCCGGATCAGGGACGAATCGAGGCCGAAGGGAATGCGTATCTGACCACGGCGTTCCCGAAGCTCGACTACATCAAGGCAGCCAGGATCGTCGCCAAGTAGTGACCGACGACCGGAGCAACCTCTGGGCGCTGCGGCGGGTCCTATCGACGACCGTCACACGCTCAGCTGGCCCGTCCGTCCAACTTTCCGCCGCCGAATACATGCGTCGCTTCGCACTGTTGATGTGCTCACTGCTCCTCGCTGTACTCTCCGCTACGACCGCGTCGGCGCAACAGATGGACGTGATCCGGGGCCGGGTGGTCGGGCCCGACTCCATGCCGGTGAGCGGTGTGGCAGTGAAGGCGACATCGTATTCCGGAAATGTGTCGAAGTCGGCCAAAACCGACCGCAATGGGCGGTATAGCATCACGTATCCAAACGGCGAGGGCGACTACTGGCTGGAGTTCCGCGCCATTGGCTACGTGGCCAAGCGGTTTGAGATCAAGCGCGTGGCCGATGAGGAAATCCTGTTGGCCGACACCAGATTGGCGTCCAGTATCGCTACGCTCGAACAGGTCACCACCACGGCCAACGCCGGTCGCGCGCTGGTCAATCGCGCCGATCCGGGTGGTAACGTTGGCGGAGGCGACCGCACGCTCTCGAATACCGGATTGTCACCCGACCAGATGGGCAATCTCGCGGCAATGGCGGCAGCGATGCCCGGCATACAGCTCATCCCCGGACTCGA